>NZ_JBBNAH010000256.1:0-8877 GCF_037994325.1 Pseudomonas sp. | reverse complement strand
GGCATTAGTCTCGGTCATGTAGAAGTTGTCGGTGCCGATGGCACCACCGAAATTCATCCGTTGGATGAGCCGGAAGACCAGGCTGTTGCCGACGCCGAGGGCATTGAAGAAAACGCCCCGGTAGAGGTATCACCCGAGTTGGCGGCACAGCCGGAAACTGCAACTCAAGCCCCGGTAGCTGCACCCACTACCAGTGCCCCTACGCTGGCCGCACCTGCTGCTAGCGCACCCGCGCCAACGTCGGCCGTACCCGCACCAACCGCCGCGCCAACTGCGCCTGCTGCTGCCCCGGCCGCGCCAAGTGCTCCGGCAGCCCCTGTTGTTGCCGCCGCTGGCGAAGGTGTGGTCGCTATCGACTTCAGCGCCAACTGCTGGATTTCGCTCACCGATGGCAACGGCAAAGTGGTTGTCAGCGGTCTGAAACGCGCCGGTGAAAAACTCGAAGTTTCCGGCAAAGCGCCGCTTGAACTGCGCCTGGGTTATGCCCGTGGTGCCCAGGTGCGCTACAACGGCCAAGCCGTCGATGCCGCTCCGTTCACCAGCGGTGAAACCGCCCGTATCAAGTTGGGACAATAAGCATGCACGCCGAATCGCCAATCATCCGTCGCGTCTCGCGCAAGATATGGGTCGGCTCCGTGCCGGTCGGTGGTGATGCGCCGATTGCTGTACAGAGCATGACCAACAGCGACACCTGCGATGTGGCCGCTACCGTCGCGCAAATCCGCCGCTTGGAAGATGCTGGCGCTGATATCGTGCGTGTCTCCGTGCCGGATATGGACGCCGCCGAAGCCTTCGGCAAAATCAAACAGCAGGTCCGCGTGCCGCTGGTTGCCGACATCCACTTTGACTACAAGATCGCCTTGCGCGTGGCTGAGCTGGGCGTTGATTGTCTGCGCATCAACCCAGGCAATATCGGCCGTGAAGACCGCGTAAAAGCCGTGGTTGAGGCGGCGCGTGATCGCGGTATTCCAATCCGCATCGGCGTTAACGCCGGCTCGCTGGAAAAAGACCTGCAGAAAAAGTATGGCGAACCCACCCCGGAAGCCTTGGTGGAATCGGCCCTGCGCCACGTCGAGCACCTCGACCGCCTGAACTTCCCCGACTTTAAAGTCAGCGTAAAAGCCTCCGACGTGTTTATGGCCGTCGCCGCTTACCGCCTGCTGGCCAAGCAAATCGAACAACCGCTGCACCTGGGTATCACCGAAGCGGGTGGCCTGCGCTCGGGCACGGTGAAATCTGCCGTAGGCTTGGGCATGCTGCTTGCGGACGGAATTGGCGATACCATCCGCATCTCGCTGGCGGCGGACCCTGTGGAAGAGGTGAAAGTCGGTTACGACATCCTCAAATCCCTGCGTTTGCGTTCCCGAGGCATCAACTTTATTGCCTGCCCGAGTTGCTCGCGGCAGAACTTCGACGTGGTGAAAACCATGAACGAGTTGGAAGGGCGCCTGGAAGACTTGTTGGTTCCGCTGGACGTGGCCGTAATCGGCTGTATCGTCAACGGCCCCGGCGAAGCCAAGGAAGCGCATATCGGCCTTACCGGCGGTACGCCGAACAACCTGATTTACATTGATGGCAAGCCGGCACAAAAGCTGACCAATGAAAATCTGGTGGATGAGCTGGAACAACTGATCCGCCAGAAAGCGGCCGAAAAGGTCGAAGCCGACGCGGCGCTGATCGCCCGTGGCTAATAAAAAGAACATTAAGGATTGTGTGTGAGTAAGTCCCTGCAAGCCATCCGTGGCATGAACGACATCCTGCCGGAGCAAACTCCGCTCTGGCGTTATTTCGAAAACAGCGTGGCGCGCCTGCTCGATGGTTACGGCTATCGGCAAATCCGCATGCCCATCGTTGAAGCCACTGAGCTGTTCAAGCGCTCCATCGGTGAAGTCACCGATATCGTCGAAAAAGAGATGTACACCTTCGATGATCGCAACGGCGATTCCCTGACCCTGCGCCCTGAAGGCACTGCCAGCTGCGTACGCGCGGTGCTGGAACACGGTATTTCCGGTGGCGGTCAGGTGCAGAAACTCTGGTACATCGGCCCGATGTTTCGCCACGAGCGCCCGCAAAAAGGCCGTTATCGCCAGTTCCACCAGATTGGCGTGGAAGTCTTTAACCTTGACGGTCCGGATATCGACGCCGAGCTGATCGTGCTGACCTGGCGCCTTTGGGGCCTGCTGGGTATTCGCGACGCGGTAAAGCTCGAACTCAACAGCCTGGGTACCAGCGAAGCGCGCGCCAACTACCGCGATGCCTTGGTGCAATACCTTAGCGCCCGTGCCGACCAGCTCGACGAAGACAGCAAGCGCCGGCTGCTCAGCAACCCGTTGCGCGTGCTCGACAGTAAAGTGCCGGAAACCCAGGCGCTGCTGACCGATGCCCCGAAGCTGCAGGACTATTTGGACGAAGGCTCGCGCCTGCACTTCGAAGGTTTGAAAGCCCGCCTGGATGCCGCTGGCATTCCTTACGTGCTTAACCCGAAGTTGGTCCGTGGCCTGGATTACTACAGCAAAACCGTTTTCGAATGGGTTACCGATAAACTCGGCGCCCAAGGCACCGTGTGTGCCGGTGGCCGTTACGATGGCCTGGTCGAGCAAATGGGCGGCAAGCCCACTGCCGGCGTGGGTTTCGCCATGGGTATCGAGCGGCTGATTCTGCTCCTGGAAACCTTGGAGCAGATTCCTGAAGAAATCGCCCGTCAGGTCGACGTCTACCTCTGTGCATTTGGCGACGCCGCCGAACTCGCCGGGTTGCAACTGGCCGAACGCCTGCGCGACCAGGTGCCGGGCCTGCGCCTGGTGGTCAACGCCGGTGCTGGCAGCTTTAAAAGTCAGTTGAAAAAAGCGGATAAGAGCGGTGCGTTGTTTGCCCTGGTTCTGGGTGAAGACGAACTGGCTCAGCAAGTGATAGGTTTCAAACCGCTCCGAGGTCAGGGCGAACAACAAAATATTGCCTGGGATGCTCTGACCGAGCACCTGGAAGCCAGCTTGCAGCAAGGCTGACAAGCAGGTTCGAGCATTCAGCGAGTTTTAAGGAGCATTGGCGTGTCGAGTACCGAAGACGAACAACTGGCGGACATCAAGGACTGGTGGAACCGCAACGGCAAACCGCTGTTGACCGGTGGCGTACTGGCTCTGGTAGCGGTAGTGGGCTGGAATTACTACCACAAGTACCAGGCCACCCAGGCGCAGAATGCCTCGATGCTCTACCAGCAACTGCTGGAAACCACCTTTGACCCGTCTGGCAAGCCGGATGTGGCCAAGGTCGCTGACCTGTCCAACAAGCTGAAAAACGACTACGCCGGCACTTACTACGCGCAGTACGCCAGTCTGTTCGCGGCTAAAACAGCAGTGGATAACGGCAAACTCGATGATGCTGCCGCTGAATTGCAAAGCGTCGTGGCCAAGCCAGTCGATGAAACCATCAATGAGCTGGCCCGTCAGCGTCTGGCTCGTGTTCTGGCTGCTCAGAACAAGGCCGAAGAAGGTCTCAAGCTACTTGATGGCGATGCTGAAAAAGCATTTATCGCCAGCCGCGAAGAGCTGAAAGGTGATCTGTTGGTCAAAGTCGGCCGTGACGACGATGCCCGCAGTGCTTACGAGAAGGCCAAGGCAGCCCTGTCCGATGAAGCGGCAGTGGGTGGCTTGCAAATGAAGCTCGACGATCTGGCCAAAGGGGATGCGTGACGTGATGCGCTGGAAATATGCCGCACTGTTGGCCCTGGCCGTTCTTGCCACGGGTTGCAGCAGCACTAGCAAGAAAGAATTGCCGCCAGCCGAGCTGCCGGACTTCACCGAAGAAGTTGAGCTGCACAAAGAGTGGAGCCGCTCGGTTGGCGATGGCCAGGGCGACACCTTCAACATGCTGGTTCCAGCCGTTGATGGCGACACCATCTTTGCTGCCGACGTAAACGGCGAAGTCATGGCGATCAACCGTTTCTCCGGCGACAAGCTGTGGGAAAGTGATCTGGACCTGCCCGTTTCCGGCGCTGTTGGCGCAGGCAGCGGCTTGGTCTTGGTTGGCACCCTCAAGGGCGAAGTGGTTGCCCTCGACGGCGCTACCGGCGAAGAGAAATGGCGCGCCAAGGTCACCAGCGAAGTGCTGGCAGCCCCGGCTACCAACGGTGACGTCGTTGTGGTGCAAACCCAGGACGACCGCGTGATCGGCCTGGAAGCCAGCACTGGCGCCCAGCGTTGGATCTATGAAAACACCCCGGCGGTGCTGACCCTGCGTGGTACCGGTGCGCCGATCGTGACCGATAGCCTGGCCTACGCCGGGCTTTCCACCGGCAAAGTGATTGCCCTCGACACCCAACGCGGCTTGCCGGCTTGGGAGCAGCGCGTAGCCGTGCCGCAAGGCCGCTCCGAGCTTGACCGCGTGGTGGATATCGACGGTGGTCTGCTGCTGTCCGGTAACACCCTGTACGCCGTGACCTATAACGGTCGCGTGGCCGGCCTGGATGCGAGCAATGGCCGCATCATCTGGCAGAAAGAAGCCTCGAGTAACGTCGGCCTGGCTGAGAGCATCGGCAGCGTTTACCTGTGCTTGGCTAACGGCACGGTAGAAAGCGTTGACGAGCGTTCGGCGTCGTCGCTGTGGAGCAATGAATCCCTGGCTCGCCGTCAGCTGTCGGCGCCGGAAGTGTTCTCCAGCTACATTGCTTTTGGTGACTTCGAAGGTTACCTGCACCTAGTCAGCCAAGTGGATGGCCGTTTCGTTGGCCGTACCCGTATCGACAGCGATGGCCTGCGTGCCCGGCCATTGGTGGTCGCCGATTGGCTCTATGCATTCGGTAACAGCGGTGAGCTGGTTGCGCTGACGATCAAGAAGTAGGACTCACCGCGCTGATGCAGGCCCGCGATTTGGGCGCCTGCATCAGGCAGTGAGGCCTGCGCAACAACGAGTTCGGCCGCTGCCGTTTGACGGTAGCGGCCTTTGTATTTTCTGCAATTGAGTGGAGGGGCCGTATGGTTCCCGTAATCGCCCTGGTGGGCCGTCCTAACGTCGGCAAGTCCACCCTGTTTAACCGCCTGACCAGAAGTCGCGACGCTATCGTCGGTGACCTGGCTGGTCTGACCCGTGATCGCCAGTACGGTGAGGCCAAATGGCAAGGGCGAACCTACATCCTGATCGACACCGGTGGTATCTCCGGTGACGAGCACGGTATGGACGAAAAGATGGCCGAGCAGTCGCTGCTGGCCATCGAGGAGGCCGACGTGGTGTTGTTTCTGGTCGACTCGCGCGCAGGCTTTACTGCCGCCGACCAGATGATTGGCGAGCACCTGCGCAAGCGCAACAAAACCTCGTACGTGGTCGCTAACAAAGTCGACAACATTGACCCGGACCTGGCCCGCGCCGAGTTCGCGCCATTGGGTATGGGCGATGCCATTCCAATTGCGGGCGCCCACGGCCGTGGTATTGCGCAGATGATGGAAATCGCCTTGGGCGAATTCCCTAAAGATGCCGACGAAGAAGAAGGTGAGCCCGAAGAAGTTGCCGAAGGTGAGGAAGCCAAACGCATTCCTGGCCCGAGCGAAAAAGACGGCATCAAAATCGCCATCATCGGCCGCCCTAACGTTGGTAAGTCGACCCTGGTTAACCGCATGCTCGGTGAAGACCGGGTAATCGTCTATGACCAGCCCGGCACCACCCGCGACAGTATCTACATTCCCTTCGAGCGTAACGAAGAGAAGTACACCCTGATCGATACCGCCGGGGTGCGTAAGCGCGGCAAGATCCACGAGGAAGTTGAAAAATTCTCCGTGGTGAAAACCCTGCAAGCGATCAAAGACGCCAACGTGGTGATCTTTGTCATGGACGCCCGTGAAGGCGTGGTCGACCACGACCTCAACCTGCTGGGCTTTGCCCTGGAGTCGGGCCGTGCGCTGGTTATCGCCCTGAACAAATGGGACGGCATGGAGCCTAGCGAGCGCGACTACGTGAAAACCGAGCTGCAACGCCGGTTGTTCTTTGTCGACTTCGCCGATATCCACTTTATCTCCGCGTTGCACGGTACTGGCGTGGGCAACCTCTATCAGTCGGTACAGAACGCTTTTAAGTCTGCGGTTACCCGCTGGCCCACCAGCCGCCTGACCTCGATTCTCGAAGACGCCGTAAGCGAGCACGCGCCACCGATGGTGGGCAGCCGCCGTATCAAACTGCGTTACGCCCACTTGGGTGGCGCCAACCCGCCGATTATCGTGATTCACGGTAACCAGGTGGAGAAGGTGCCCAAGTCCTACGTGCGCTACCTGGAAAACACCTATCGCCGTGTGTTGAAGCTGGTCGGTACGCCGATTCGCATCGAGTTCAAAGGTGGCGAGAACCCGTACGAGGGCAACAAAAACACCCTCACCGACCGCCAGGTCAACAAGAAGCGCCGCTTGATGTCGCACCACAAAAAAGCCGATAAGAAGCGCAGAGATAAAAAGTAGGTTCTGTCGCCGATACACGCTTCGGTTTTAAAGAGGGCACCTGTGGGTGCCCTTTTTCGTGGCCGGTCGATCCGTTATTCTCCGTTACCGGCGCTCGCCCGCAGGGCCCGTATAGGCCGCGACAGAGCCATGACAGGTCAACCAGGAAGGCGTGATGATCACCAGCAAGTTGCCTAACATCGGCACCACTATCTTTACCCGCATGTCGCAGTTGGCCAATGAAGTGGGCGCGCTAAACCTCTCGCAAGGTTTCCCCGACTTTGACGGCCCGCAGGCGTTGCTCGATGCTGTCGCCCGCCACGTGCACAACGGTCATAACCAATACGCACCGATGACTGGCCTGCCGGCCCTGCGTGAACAAGTGGCGGCCAAAATTGCCCTTTGTTACGGCCGTAACGTCAGCGCTGATACGGAAATCACCATCACCCCGGGTGCCACCCAGGCGATTTTCTGCGCGATCCAGACCCTGATCCGAGCTGGCGATGAGGTCATCGTGTTCGATCCCAGCTACGACAGCTACGAGCCCTCTGTAGACCTGGCCGGCGGCCGCTGCGTGCATGTGCCGCTGAGCCAGCCGGACTTTGCCATCGACTGGCAGCGCCTGGGCGATGCCATCGGCCCACGTACGCGTCTGATCATTCTTAACAGCCCGCATAACCCCAGCGGCGCGCTGATTACCCGTCGCGACCTCGACCAGTTGGCCGAGCTGATTCGTGACCGCGATATCTACCTGATCAGCGACGAGGTGTACGAGCACCTGGTATTCGACGGTGCCAAGCACGACAGCGTGCTGGCCCATGAGGCGTTGTATCAGCGCGCGTTTGTGGTTAGCTCGTTTGGTAAGAGCTACCACGTCACCGGTTGGAAAACCGGCTATGTAGTGGCGCCGCCGGCCCTTAGTGCGGAGCTGCGCAAGGTGCACCAGTACGTCAGCTTTTGTGGTGTTACTCCGTTGCAATGGGGGTTGGCGGACTTTATGGCGGCGAACCCGCAACACGTCAGCGAGCTGCCAGCGTTCTACCAGGCCAAGCGCGACCTGTTTTGCGACCATTTGGAACAGTCCAAATTCAGCTTTACCCGCGCCGCCGGCACCTTCTTCCAACTCGCTGATTACTCAGCGATTCGTGACGACCTTAACGATGTAGCGATGGCCGAATGGCTGACCCGTGAGCATGGCGTGGCGGTAATCCCGATTTCGGTGTTCTACCAAGAACCACCAAAAGACCTGCGCCTGGTGCGGTTTTGCTTTGCCAAGCGTGAAGAAACGTTGATTCAAGCGGCGGACAAGCTATGCAAGATTTAACCAGCGGGCGCGATATCACCGGCTTGCCCGACCTCAAGCTGGCGCTGGTGCAAACCACGCTGGCTTGGCACGACCCGGCCGCCAACTTCGCGCACTTTGAACGCCTGCTGGAACAGGCCCGAGGCGCGGATCTGATCGTGCTACCGGAAATGTTTACCACCGGTTTCTCCATGGAGTCCGAGCTGCTCGCCGAACCGGAGGAGGGCGCCACCTATGCGTGGTTGCGCCAGCAGGCTAAACGCCTGGATGCGGTCATTACGGGCAGTGTGATTATTCAGGCCGTCGATGGCAGCCATCGCAACCGCCTGCTTTGGGCGCGCGCGGACGGTGAAGTGCTGCACTACGACAAACGCCACCTGTTTCGTATGGCCGGTGAGCATAAACACTACAGCCCCGGCGAGCGCCAGGTGCAGATGGAGCTGCACGGTTGGCGCATCCGCCCGCTGATCTGCTACGACCTGCGCTTCCCGGTGTGGAGCCGTGACCCGCACGACACCGACTTGCTCCTGTACACCGCCAACTGGCCGGCCGCGCGGCGCTTGCACTGGAATCGTTTGCTACCGGCGCGGGCGATTGAAAATCTCTGCTACGTCGTGGCGGTAAACCGTGTCGGCAGCGATGGCAAAGGCCACCCTTACAGCGGGGATAGCCAAGTGCTCGACTTCCAGGGCGAACCATTGCTGGAGGCCGGTGCGGCGGATGGCGTGTTTAGCGTTACCCTGAAAGCCGCCGACCTCGCTGCCTACCGCGAGCGTTTTCCGGCCTATCTGGACGCCGATCCGTTTCATATCCAGTAAGTAACGGGCCACCACCGCGCCGGGTTACGGCCCTTTTTCGTCCATATTGGCTTGCACCAGAATCCTGTCGCCCAGCTGCAGGATTGAGCCTTCACTGGTGTCCTGATAGTTGCCGACCATGATGTTCAGGTCACCCAGGCCATGGATGAGGGAGCTGTGCCGGTTGCGCATCACGTTGGCGACGATCATCACGTTGTCGGCCTCGATGACTGAGTTCTGGTCGTTGAGAAACGTGTTTTTTACATAGAAGGTTGCGCCACCGTCGCTGAGCATCATGGAGCCGTGCAGGTTGTTCAGATCTCCTGCGTTGGAGAGCATCAAACTGCCCATCGCATAGATC
>NZ_JBBNAH010000255.1:0-6972 GCF_037994325.1 Pseudomonas sp. | reverse complement strand
GGGTATAGGTTCAGAGGCACGGGAGCGGCAGTGGTTCGGATTTTCTCTGGCAACGGCGTGTGTCAGCGCAGGTTGGCGAGGATTTCGTAGGAGTGCAGGCGGTCGACGAAATCGTACATATCGCTGGTGAAGATCAGCTCGTCAGCGTTGGTCTGTTCCAGCAGTTGGTTGACGTGGCTGCGGATGGTGTCCGGGCCGCCGACCATGGCCAGACCAAAGAACTCACCCACTGCCTGGCGCTCATGGGCCAGCCATAGGCCTTCCATACTTTTCACCGGCGGTTTCTGCACCAGGCTTTGGCCACGGAGCAGAGCAAGAATGCGTTGGTAGGCGCTGGTGGCCAGGTATTGCGCTTGCTCATCGGTATCCGCCGCCAGCAGCGGCACGCCGAGCATCACATAGGGTTTATCCAGCACGGCAGAAGGTTTGAAGTGGTTGCGATACACCCGAATGGCCTCGTGCATCATGCGCGGCGCAAAGTGCGAAGCGAAGGCGTAGGGCAGGCCACGTTGGCCGGCCAGCTGGGCACTGAACAGGCTGGAACCGAGCAGCCAGATCGGCACATTGGTGCCGGCGCCGGGCATGGCAATCACACGCTGATTGGGTTGTAGCGGGCCGAGATAGCGTTGCAACTCAGACAGGTCTTCCGGGAAATCATCGGCACTGCCCGAGCGCTCGCGGCGCAGGGCGTGGGCGGTGTACTGGTCGGCACCGGGGGCGCGGCCCAGGCCCAGGTCGATACGGCCGGGATACAACGTGGCCAGGGTGCCGAACTGTTCGGCGATCACCAGCGGAGCGTGGTTGGGCAGCATAACCCCACCGGCACCGAGGCGGATGGAACGGGTGCCGGCAGCCAGGTAGCCAATCAGCACCGCCGTCGCGGAACTGGCGATACCGTCCATATTGTGGTGCTCGGCGACCCAGAAACGGGTGAAGTCGAGTTTTTCCGCATGTTGGGCCAGCGCCAGAGAGTTGCGTAGTGCTTGTTCAGGGCCGCCGTCAGTGCGAATCGGCGCCAGATCGAGCACGGAGATCTTGATATCGGAAAGAGTTTTCATAAGCCTCGTTTAACTCCGGGTCAGCGCCTGCGGGCGCATTTCGACTGGGTAGTTCGGGATGAAAGACGCGTGCTAGACGCGAAAGAGGGCAGTCCGTGGCAATACCCGACTGTTTCAGTAGGGCTTACTCTACTGCGCGAAGGTGGCCTCAGGCAAATATCCACCTTGCCGATCAAATTCGCGGCAATAAAAAACCGGCGGCATTGTGTGCCGCCGGTTTGGTCTTGCTTGACCAATCTAGGCGCGATCAATTGCGCTGGTAGACGATTTCCTTGCTTCCCGCTTCGCAGCTGCCAACGACTTTTTTGTCGCCAGCGCTGCCTTTTTCAACAATTTCCAGGCTGTAGGACTTGGCGCCCTTGGCTTGGATTTTTGCATCGATTTCCGACTTCAGTTCTTCGCAGGGTTTTGGCGCCGCGAAGGCCGAGCCGGCCATAACTAACAGGCCTAAGGCCAACATCACTTCTTTCATGGGTAACGCTCCCTCGTTGATAACAAAAATGCTCGAACAACATGCCAAAACTCGAGCAGCAAAATTGACGACCGCAAGCCGCCAAAAGCAACACCGGGCGTTTGTCCCTAGCCTCAGTGGGCGCTGGCGGCAGGAGCCGCCGCGCATTAACAACTCGATCAGTTATCGCCGACGCGGAAACCGACCTTCAAGGTGACCTGATAGTGGCCGACTTTTCCGTCAACAATATGACCGCGGGTTTCGGCCACCTCGAACCACTCCAGATTGCGCACGGTTTTGGCTGTTTCGGCCAGGGCGCTTTGAATGGCGTCTTCGATGCTGGTTGGCGAAGAACCGACGATATCGATCAGTTTGTACGTGTGGTTACTCGACATGCTGCTGTCCTCTCTGTTGGGCGAACGCTATTACAGAGTGAGTCCCGCTCGGCGCCGGATAAGTTCAGATTAGCTGCACTTTCCAAGAAGGGTGCAGTCACACCTCGTACGCCCTTATGAACGACAGGAGAGACTGACCATGGCTATTTTTTCTTCGCGCAATAAATCGCTGCACAGCATCGAAACCGAGATTGAGCACCTGATCTCCAGCCTCGACAGCTTGAAAAGCGAAGTAAGCGACGAGTCGCAAAAGTCGCTGAAAAGCCTGCGCACCAGCGCTGAGCGCGTACTCGGCCATTCCCGCGACTTGCTTAGCGACACTTACTCCGATGTTAAGGAGAAGACCTATAAAGCTGGCGTCGCTACCCGTGATTACACCCGCGAGCATCCCGTCGCATCGGCCAGCCTGGCCTTGGGTGTTGTGGCGTTGGCGGGTTACTTGTTGTTCCGCAACAACGACTGATTGCCTAGCCAGCGTTACGCGCCGTCATCCGCGCGAAGGCGGGGATCCAGAGTTTCATTGCAGCCTCTGGATTCCCATCGCCGCAGCGCCGCCTTCGCGAGGATGACGTCGGTGGCCGGCAAATAGCGCAGCTAACGCAATTGCTGTTCTAACCACGCCGCCAACTTGGCCGCCCGGGCCGACGGTGTTCTGGCTGGTACCCAAAGCGCCAAGCGCGCGCTGGTTTCTACAAATCCCCAGGGTGCCACCAGGCGCCCCGCCGCCAGTTCATCGGCCACCAACTGCTGTGGCGCGATCGCTACGCCTAGGCCGGCCACAGCCGCTTCCAACAAGTAATACAAATGCTCGAAGCCTTGCCCCAAGTGCAATTTCGCCCGACTCACACCTTGGCTCTGCGCCCATTGCGGCCAGGCTTGTGGGCGCGAGGTGGTATGCAGCAGCGCCTCGCCTAATAGCTGTTCGGCTGATGCCTTTTCCAGCCGAGCGAACCCGGCATACCGCGGACTTAACACCGGCCCAATCTGCTCCACGGCCAGTTCGAATACCTGCATGTCGGCTGGCCACGGCGGCTCGGCAAACCACAGCGTGGCGTCGATACCGGCGCGGCGTGGGTCGAGCTCGCCATCACTGGCAGACAGTTGCAGACGCAACTCCGGCAGCTCGCGGTTAAGTCGGTCCAAACGCGGAATAAACCAGCGCGCCAGCAAGCTGCCAGGGCAGGCCAGCACAAAGGGCGCATCGGCAGTCTGCTGCTTAAGCTCAGCGCAGGCGGCACGCAAACGGTCGAATGCCTCAGCACTGGCATCGCGCAAACGTATACCGGCATCTGTGAGTTTTAAGCCGCGACCGTCTTTACTGAACAAGGCCAGGCCCAGGTCTTCTTCCAACAGCCGAATCTGCCGACTCACCGCGCCATGGGTCACGCTTAGCTCCAATGCCGCTTTGCTTATACTTTGCAGGCGTGCGGCAGCTTCAAACGCGCGTAACGCATTGAGGGGAGGAAGATCGCGCGCCATGGCTATAACCCGTGAGTTTTTCTAACAGATGGCGGCGATCTTATCGCTTTATTCGCACGTACGTCGCGCCTAAAGTAGCGCCATCGCCTTTCCTACCCGCGCACCCCGCAGGAGCCACCATGACTCAGACTTCCCTTCGCAGCGGACCCGACGCCACCGGCCTGTTCGGTTCGTTCGGCGGCCAGTACGTCGCTGAAACCTTGATGCCGCTGATCCACGATCTGGCTGCAGAATATGAACGGGCCAAAGAAGACCCCGCCTTCCTCAAGGAACTGGCCTACTTCCAGCGTGACTACGTGGGCCGCCCAAGCCCGTTGTATTTCGCCGAGCGCCTGACCGAGTTCTGCGGCGGCGCGAAGATTTACCTCAAGCGCGAAGAGCTGAACCACACCGGCGCGCACAAAATTAACAACTGCATCGGCCAAATCCTGTTGGCGCGGCGCATGGGCAAAAAACGCATCATTGCCGAGACTGGCGCCGGCATGCACGGCGTAGCCACCGCCACCGTTGCCGCGCGTTTCGGTCTGGATTGCGTGATCTACATGGGCACCACCGACATCGATCGCCAGCAGGCCAACGTGTTCCGTATGAAGCTGCTGGGCGCTGAGGTGATTCCAGTCACCGCCGGCACCGGCACCCTGAAAGATGCGATGAACGAGGCGCTGCGTGACTGGGTGACTAACGTCGACAGCACCTTCTACCTGATCGGCACCGTCGCCGGCCCGCATCCGTACCCAGCCATGGTTCGCGACTTCCAAGCCGTGATCGGCAAGGAAACCCGCACCCAGATGCAAGAGCAGGAAGGCCGCCTGCCGGATTCGCTGGTGGCGTGCATCGGTGGCGGCTCTAACGCCATGGGCCTGTTCCACCCGTTCCTGGATGACAAAAGCGTGCAGATCATCGGCGTTGAAGCTGCCGGCCATGGCATTGCAACCGGCAAACACGCCGCCAGCCTGAACGGCGGTGTACCGGGTGTGCTGCACGGCAACCGCACCTTCTTGCTGCAGGATGACGACGGCCAGATCATCGACGCCCACTCGATTTCCGCCGGCCTCGACTACCCTGGCATCGGCCCGGAACACGCCTGGTTGCACGATATCGGCCGCGTCGAATACACCTCGATCACCGATGACGAAGCCCTGGATGCATTCCATAAATGCTGCCGCCTGGAAGGCATTATCCCGGCGCTGGAAAGTGCCCATGCCCTGGCTGAAGTCTTCAAGCGCGCACCTGGCCTGCCCAAAGATCACCTGATGGTGATTAACCTGTCCGGCCGTGGCGACAAGGACATGCAAACCGTTATGCACCACATGGAAAACAGCGCGCAGGAGAAACACTGATGAGCCGCCTGCAAACCCGTTTCGCTGAACTGAAACAACAGAACCGTGCCGCCCTGGTGACCTTTATCACTGCTGGCGACCCCAGCTACGACACCTCCCTGGAAATTCTCAAAGGCCTGCCGGCCGCCGGCGCCGATGTGATTGAACTGGGTATGCCGTTCACCGACCCAATGGCCGACGGCCCGGCTATTCAGTTGGCCAACATTCGCGCCTTGGCGGCCAAGCAAGACCTGGCGAAAACCCTGCAAATGGTTCGCGAGTTTCGTGCCGGCAACAACGACACACCGCTGGTGTTGATGGGTTACTTCAACCCAATCCACAAATATGGCGTGCCTGCGTTTATTGCCGATGCCAAGGAAGCCGGTGTCGATGGCTTGATCGTCGTCGACCTGCCGCCAGAACATAACGTTGACCTGTGCGACCCGGCTCAGGCGGCTGGCCTGGACTTTATCCGCCTGACCACACCGACCACCGACGATAAGCGCCTGCCGAAAGTGCTGAATGGCAGCTCGGGCTTTGTCTACTACGTATCGGTTGCCGGTGTAACAGGCGCTGG
This sequence comes from Pseudomonas sp., assembly GCF_037994325.1. Taxonomy (GTDB): domain Bacteria; phylum Pseudomonadota; class Gammaproteobacteria; order Pseudomonadales; family Pseudomonadaceae; genus Aquipseudomonas. The sequence continues at coordinate 1,693 of NZ_JBBNAH010000255.1, read as the reverse complement.
TTCCGCCACCCTGGAACACGTGGAACAGGCTGTTGCCCGTCTGCGTCGCCACACTGATCTGCCGATCAGCATCGGCTTTGGTATCCGTACTGCCGAGCACGCCGCAACCATCGCGCGCTTGGCCGATGGCGTGGTGGTGGGTTCGGCCCTGATCGACCATATCGCCAATAACGCCGATCCAAAGGCCGCGGTGAAAGGCGTGTTGGGCTTATGCGCCGAGCTGGCTGAAGGGGTACGTCGCGCGCGTAAGTAAGCGTTCACGGGCCGAGAAAAACCGCCATCCCCTTTCGGGCATGGCGGTTTTTTTTACGCGCAGGGTAATAACGCAGGTTGGGCCGGTCCGTTGGGCTTCGCCTCTGGCTCACCGAACGCGGACCGACCCAAGCTACGGCGTTGTGCATTACACGCGGAAATGACTGACCAACTGCTGCAACTGCCCACCCAAACGCGCCAGCTCAACGCTGGAAGCGGCGGTCTCATCACTCGCCGCCGCCGTCTGTTCGGACACATCACGCACATTAAGAATGCTGCGGCTGATTTCTTCGGCCACTGCGCTTTGCTCTTCAGCCGCCGCCGCGATCTGTTGGTTCATCGACTGAATATTGCTCACCGTGGAGGTGATGCTTTCCAGCGCCGTACCAGCTTTGCGGGTGAGCAGCACGCTGCTGTCGGTCAGGCTGCGGCTATTGCTCATCACCGTGGCCACGCGCTCGGAACCGCTTTGCAGACCGGCGACTAAGCCGGCGATTTCTTCGGTGGACTGCTGGGTGCGTTGAGCCAGGCTACGCACCTCGTCAGCTACCACAGCAAAACCGCGACCGGCTTCGCCAGCACGCGCCGCTTCAATGGCAGCGTTAAGGGCCAGCAGGTTGGTCTGGTCGGCCACGGCTTTAATCACGTCCATCACGCTGCCGATTTTGTCGCTTTCCTGTTGCAGCACGCGCATGGCTTCAGTGGAGCGGCTGACCTCATCGGCCAGGCGTTCAATCTGGGCAATCGCTTCGCCGACGACCTTGTCGCCTTCGCGGGCTTCTTTGTCCGCCAGGCTGGCCGCTTGCGAGGCCTGTTCAGCATTGCGCGCCACTTCCTGCACAGTGGCGGACATTTCGTGCATGGCGGTAGCCACTTGGTCGGTCTCGATTTTCTGGCTATTAACCCCGGCGCTGGTTTGCTCAGTCACCGCCGACAACTCTTCCGCGGCGCTGGCGATCTGCGTGACACCGTCGCGGATACCGCCAATCAAGTCGCGCAACGTTGCGCCCATCCGCTGGATACCTTGCTGCAACACCCCCAGTTCATCGCGGCGAGTGACTTGAAGGTTTTGCGTCAGGTCGCCATCGGCGATGCGCTGCACCACGGCCATGGTCTGCGCCAAAGGGCGAGTGATCTGTCGAGTAATGACCACCGCAGCCAGCACACCGAAGAGGATCGCCAGCGCGGTGGCTGCCAATTGCATCTGCCGGGCCTGCGCGCTTTCGGCATCACGGCGTTCGGTTTGGATTTTGTTGAGGTCTTCGTTGAGCTTGACGATGGTGGTGCCCTGATCGGTCATTTCTTTGCGGGCCTGGGCGATGTTATCGGTGGCCGCTTTGAAGCGGCCTAGCGCCGCGCGGTAGTTCTCCAGATCGGTTTCCAGGTCTTGCAACTCGCTAGCATTGCTGGCGCCAAATGGGCCTTTGAGGCTCTCTAGAGC
>NZ_JBBNAH010000254.1:0-19584 GCF_037994325.1 Pseudomonas sp. | reverse complement strand
ATTCAAGGATTTAGCGCCAAGACGCGGAATCTAAACATTCTTATTCGGGTTTAATTTCTGTTTAAATTCAAATACTTAGATTTGACAGCGGAAAATCAGCGGATCAGACTCTGCGGCTATTACCCCTTGTACGGAAGGTTCCCGACATGAAAGGCGACAAGAAAGTCATCCAGCACCTCAATAAAATCCTCGGCAACGAGCTGGTCGCCATCAACCAATATTTTCTGCATGCACGCATGTATGAAGACTGGGGCCTGAAAAAGCTGGGCGAACACGAGTACCACGAGTCCATTGACGAGATGAAACACGCGGACAAGCTGATCAAGCGCATCTTGTTCCTCGAAGGGCTACCCAACCTGCAAGACCTCGGCAAAATCCTGATCGGCGAGAACACCAAGGAAATGCTTGAGTGCGATCTGAAGATCGAGCACAAAGCGCATATCGATCTGAAAGAAGCCATCGCCTACTGCGAAAGCATTTCCGACTACGCCACCCGTGAACTGCTCGAAGACATCCTCAGCTCCGAGGAAGATCACATTGATTGGCTGGAAACCCAGCTCGGTCTGATCGACAAAGTTGGCCTGCAAAACTACCTGCAGTCGCAGATGGACGAGTAACTCGTCAGGCACAAAAAAGCCCCGCACTGGCGGGGCTTTTTATTGCGTCAGCTAATCAGGCGTCGGCTTTGGTGGCTGCGGCCTTGACCAGGCTTTGCAGTTCACCTTTTTCAAACATCTCGGCCATGATGTCGCTGCCGCCAACCAACTCACCACCGACCCACAATTGCGGGAAGGTTGGCCAGTTAGCGTACTTCGGCAGGTTGGCGCGGATTTCCGGGTTTTGCAGGATGTCGACATAAGCGAACTTCTCGCCGCATGCCATTACAACCTGAGCGGCCTTCGACGAAAAACCGCATTGCGGCGCGTTCGGCGAGCCTTTCATGTACAGCAAGATGGCGTTGTTCGCGATCTGCTCTTTGATAGTTTCGATGATATCCATGGGTACCTCAGCACTAAGGCCTATCTGACTGTCCAACTCGCCGACTCACGGGCCGACACGGTGGCGGGCATTGTATCGGAAAGCCGCGCGCTTGGCGCGACCCTCCTATCGTTGTATGCCAGGCGTCGTATGTCAGGCAAGTCTTAATGTTCAGGCCGCAGCCACCACCACCGGTACCCCGTTCAACGCCGCGTTGCCAGACAACACATCGAGTTGGCGCTCATCGGTCAGGTCGTTGGCACTGGCGCCCGGTTGCGCACTGGCAATCGCCATCTGCACCCCAGGTCGGCCGTGGCCCCAGCCATGGGGCAAGCTGACGACGCCCGGCATCATGTCGTCGCTGCCGGCGACTTCCACCTCGATCATGCCGACGCGCGAACGCACGCTTACCAACTGGCCATCGGTCAGCGCCCGGCTGGCCATGTCCTGCGGGTTCATCAGCAATTGATGGCGCGGTTTGCCTTTCACCAAGCGGTGATAGTTGTGCATCCAGGAGTTATTGCTGCGTACATGGCGACGCCCGATCAGCACCAGTTCGTCGGCCTTGGGTGTTGGCTGATCGGCAAAGCGTGCCAAGTCGTTAAGCAGTATTTGCGGCGCAGCCAGAACGGTTTTGCTCGCGGTCTTCAGGCGCTCCAGCAAGTTTGGTTTCAGCGCGCCCAAGTCGATGCCATGGGGATGCTCGCGCAGCTTGGCGACCGACAGTTTGTGCTCAGACTTATCGCCATACAGGCCAAAACGCAGGCCCATATCGATCATCTGTGCCGGCTCCACGGTCGGTTTCAACTCCGTGCCGTTCTTCGCGGCAAAGGCTTTAGCCAAGCCGACAAAGATCTCCCAGTCATGCAGAGCGCCTGCGGGTTTAGCTAAAACGGGCTCGTTGAAACGGGTGACGTTACGCACGGCGAACACATTAAACGTGGTGTCGTAGTGATCGTGTTCCAGCGGCGCAGTCGGCGGCAGGATCAGGTCGGCATATCGCGTGGTTTCGTTGATATAGAAGTCGATGCACAGCATAAACTCCAGACCATCCAGCGCCTGCTCCAATTGCCGGCCATTGGGGGTCGACAACACGGGGTTACCGGCCACTGTTACCAGTGCGCGGATCTGCCCTTCCCCTGGCGTCAGCATTTCCTCGGCCAACGCTGAAACCGGCAGCTCGCCGCCGTATTCCGGCAGACCAGAAACCCGGCTCTGCCAGCGATTGAAATGGCCACCGGAAGTGGTGGCGACCAAATCTACCGCAGGTTCGGTGCACAGCACGCCGCCGACGCGATCAAGGTTGCCAGTAATCAGATTGATCAACTGCACCACCCATTGGCACAAGGTGCCGAATACCTGGGTGGAGACGCCCATGCGGCCATAACACACAGCCTTGTCAGCCCCAGCAAAGTCACGGGCCAATTGGCGAATGGTGTCGGCTGGCACACCGCAGCGGGCGCTCATGGCCTCGGCCGTAAACGCTGCGACGGCATTGCGCACCTCCTCAATGCCTTCAATTGGCAAGTGGCTGGTGCGGGTCAGGCCTTCTTCAAACAGGGTGTTGAGCACGCCGAAGAGCAGCGCGGCGTCTTGCCCTGGGCGGACAAAAATATGCTGGTCGGCAATGGCCGCTGTCTCGCTACGGCGCGGGTCCACCACCACTACTTTGCCGCCACGCGCCTTGATGGCCTTCAGACGTTTCTCCACGTTTGGCACGGTCATGATGCTGCCGTTAGAGGCCAGCGGGTTGCCGCCAAGGATCAGCATAAAGTCGGTGTGGTCGATGTCGGGGATCGGAATCAGCAGGCCATGACCGTACATAAGGTGGCTGGTCAGGTGATGGGGCAATTGGTCGACAGACGTTGCCGAATAGCGGTTGCGCGTTTTCAGCTGGCCGAGAAAGTAATTGCTGTGGGTCATCAGCCCATAGTTATGCACACTGGGATTGCCTTGGTAGACCGCCACAGAATTCTGCCCGTGACGGGTCTGAATATCGGCCAGGCGATCGGCCACCAGTTTGAACGCCTCGTCCCACTCGATGGCCTGCCATTCACTGCCGACGCGGCGCATGGGTTGGCGAATGCGATCAGGGTCGTGCTGGATATCCTGCAACGCCACAGCCTTGGGGCAAATGTGACCGTTACTGAAGGTGTCCTGCGCATCACCCTTGATCGAGAGGATCTGCTGGCTGCCGTCTGGCTGGGTTTCGGTTTCGATGCTTAGGCCGCAAATGGCTTCGCAGAGGTGGCACGCACGGTGATGGAGGGTCTTGGTCATGGCCTAGCCTCATTTTTATTTAAGACGACGAATGAAGTCGGTAAGCGTCAACTATGCGGCCGCAGCACGCGCTTCGCCACCGGCGTAAGCCCCGTGAATTGGGGGTTATCAGGACAACCCATACTCTTACTAGGAAGGCGACTACAGCGCTGCGCAGCTGTTAACCACCGCGCTTTTCAGCAGATATATGCCATTTAATTCGATATCAGGGGCTTGGCTAGTCGCATTAATCAAACAAAGTGCGTATCTTTAGACCACTGTGCTGCATGTGTACCGCGAATCGCAACCTGGTGTTTAGATCTCGATCCAACCATCTACACGTATTCCGATAACTCTTTGCACTCAGTACTGGCTGGGCCTGTAGCCCGCCGCAATCCACTCTGTTCAAGGATCTACACCATGGCTAATCGCGAAACTGGTACCGTTAAATGGTTCAACGATGAAAAAGGCTTCGGCTTCATCACTCCAAGCAACGGCGGCGCTGACCTGTTCGTGCACTTCAAAGCTATCCAATCCGATGGCTTCAAAAGCTTGAAAGAAGGTCAGACCGTATCTTTCGTGGCCGCTAAAGGCCAGAAAGGCATGCAAGCTGAAGAAGTACAGGTAGTCTAAGACTCCCCGCGCTTCAAAAAGAACCCCGCTTCGGCGGGGTTTTTTTATGCCTGCAAAAGACGTTTTCGGCTTCCTGCATGACGCTCTCGGGTTTGCCAATCCGCTTGGCCGCAGTGTACAAAGACCGCCCCCAGGCACTGCCTGGCGCACTACACACCTGGCATGAGACATCTTGTATAAGCGTTGCCCGGCATCCTCGGTTGATCACGGATGACATGGCGCGACATTTCCTTATAAGATCGCGCCTCCCCATTTCGTCGCACCGTGCGGCCTCCAGCCGCTGGTAGAGTCTTTTTTTCTGCGAAAAGCAAAGGCTTACTCACCAGCGCAATCGTTGTACAAAAGGTAGTTAATGATGAGCGCAAGACACTTTCTCTCGCTAATGGACTGCACGCCCGAAGAGTTGCTGGGCCTGCTTCGCCGTGCTATCGAGCTGAAGAGCCTGCGCCAACGCGGCATCCTTTTTGAACCACTGAAAAATCGCGTGTTGGGCATGATTTTCGAAAAAGCCTCCACCCGCACCCGCCTGTCGTTTGAAGCCGGCATGATCCAGCTCGGTGGCCAGGCCATCTTTTTATCGCCACGTGACACCCAACTGGGCCGTGGCGAGCCGATTAGTGATGCTGCGATTGTGATGTCGCGCATGCTTGACGCGGTGATGATCCGCACCTTTGCCCACAGCACCCTGACCGAATTCGCCGCGCACTCGCGGGTGCCGGTTATCAACGGGCTATCGGACGATCTGCACCCCTGCCAATTGCTCGCCGATATGCAGACCTACCTGGAGCTGCGCGGCTCAATCCAAGGCAAGACCGTGGCCTGGATCGGCGATGGCAACAATATGTGCAACAGCTATATCGAAGCCGCCCAGCAATTCGACTTCCACCTGCGTGTCGCCTGCCCGCAAGGCTATGAGCCGAACGCGACGTTTGTGGCTCAGGCTGGCGATCGCGTAACCATCGTTCGCGACCCGCGCGAGGCCGTAGCGGGCGCGCATTTGGTCAGCACCGATGTGTGGACCTCCATGGGCCAGGAAGAAGAAACGGCCAAACGCCTGGCGCTGTTCAAGCCCTATCAGGTCACCCGTGCCCTGCTTGACCAAGCTGCCAGCGATGTGTTGTTCCTGCATTGCCTGCCCGCCCACCGCGGTGAAGAAATCAGCGAAGACTTGCTCGACGACCCGCGCTCTGGCGCCTGGGACCAAGCGGAAAACCGCCTGCACGCGCAGAAGGCGCTGTTGGAATTGCTGGTCGAGCCGGGCTACCGTCCGGCATGAGTGGCACCGTGCTGCTGACTCTGCGCGACCTCAGTTGCGGTTACCGCGACCATCCCGTGGTGCAGCAGCTGAATCTGCAGTTAAACGTTGGCGAAATCGGTTGCCTGCTCGGCCCCTCGGGCTGCGGCAAAACCACCACGCTGCGTGCCATCGCCGGTTTCGAGCCGGTGCTTAGCGGTGAGATCCAGCTGGCCGACACCCTACTCTCCCGCGCCGGTTTCACCTTGGCGGCAGAGAAACGTCGTATCGGCATGGTGTTTCAGGACTACGCGCTGTTTCCGCACCTCACCGTCGCAGACAACGTCGCCTTTGGCATTCGCCAGCAGGCCAATTGCGCACAGGTCAGCGCCGAGCTGTTGGAGTTGGTCAAGCTTTCCACCTTGAGCAAACGCTACCCCCACGAACTCTCCGGCGGTCAGCAGCAACGCGTGGCGCTGGCCCGTGCGTTGGCGCCGGAACCGCAATTGCTGCTACTGGATGAGCCCTTCTCCAACCTCGACAACGAGCTGCGCCGCCGCCTGAGTCATGAGGTGCGCGACATCCTCAAGGCTCGCGGCACCAGTGCCATTCTGGTTACCCACGACCAAGAAGAAGCCTTCGCCGTCAGCGATAAGGTCGGCGTTTTCAAGGAAGGTCATCTTGAACAGTGGGACACGCCCTACAACCTCTACCACCGGCCACAAACCAGCTTTGTCGCCAGCTTTATTGGCCAGGGCTATTTTATTCGCGGTGCGTTGCTAAGCCGCGAATCGGTGCAGACCGATTTGGGCGTAATGCGCTGTGAGCCGCGTGATTGGCCGAGTGGCAGCCCAGTGGAGGTGCTGCTGCGCCCCGATGGTATTGCCTTCGCCGAACAAGACGGGCAGCAGGCGTTAGTGGTCAGCAGCAGTTTCCTTGGCTCAAACACCCTGTATCGCCTGCGCTTGGCCACTGGCGGCCATGTCGAAGCGCTGTTTCCCAGCCATGTGCAGCATGCGCCGGGAGACTACGTCGGTGTACGTGTGGCCGCCGAACAGGTGGTGACCTTCGCCGCCCCCGGCAGCCAGCGCTAAATCACCACCACTTGGTCACGGCCCTGGTGTTTGGCCTGGTACAGCGCGCGATCGCCGCGCTGCATGGTGGTTTGCCAGGGTTCCGGGGTGAGATAGCGGCTGACGCCCACCGATATCGTTAAGCGCAGCTCCGGAAAGCCTTCCCACACCGTGGTCCGCAGGGTATGGCGCAAGCGCTCCATGGCATGCACGGCGCCGATTTCGTTGGTGTTGGAAAGCACCAGCAAAAACTCCTCGCCGCCCTGGCGCGCAACAAAATCCACATCACGCACCAGCCGCTGCAGAATTTTCGACAACTGGCACAGCACGCTATCGCCACCCGCATGGCCGTAGGCGTCGTTTACATGCTTGAAGAAATCCAGGTCGATCAGGCACAACACAAAATCGTAGGTGCCCCGATCGGCCAAAGCCTTTTGCTGGTCGAGTACTTCATTGGCAAAACGGCGGTTGTAGAGACCGGTCAGCTCATCGGTGATAGCCAACTGCTGAATGCGCTCCAAGGCCACGTGCAGATCGCGATTGCGCTCTTGCAGCACGTCGCGCAGGCGGCTCATCTCCAGGCCAAGGGTGGACACACCGGCAATCAGGACAAAAAACGCGGGCGCGCGAATCGCCTCGATATGCCAGTCAAACGCCACGCCTTTATGCATCAGCGCCGCCATCAGTGCGCCATAGCAAAACACGGTAAACAGGCCAATGCGCACAAAGCCGCGCAGGTCCAGGCGAAAGGCGCCGAACATCAGCACCACCAGCACCATCATCAGAAACAGCGCACGCAGGTTTTCGGCGAAGTACACGCTGACGAAAATCACGCCAATGGCCCAGGCCATCTGCGGCAAGGTCAGGCTGGGGTCGTGAAAACGCAGATTGAGGTTAAACCACGTCAGCGCGAGAAAAATCGCGCTGCTGCCTAGCACGGCAGAGGTCAATAGCAACATGCCGGCCACCGACAGCTGCATAAAGCCACTGGCAAAGGCCAGCCAGCACAGCAACAGGTAACCGAGGGAAGCGCTGCTTGCTAAGAAAATCCGGCGTACACGCAACAGTTGTTGGCGAGACGGCATCGGTTGGTCCTTCTCCGTAAGGATCGTGGGGCAAGTATAACCAGCCTGCTGCGCCCCGCCCGGTCGCTCAGCGGTACCGGTTCACAGATGCAGCCGGCCACTGGCCACCAACACCGCGTGACCGGCGATTTTTACCCGCTCGCCTTCCAGTCGGCAGAACAGCTCGCCGCCACGGGCCGAGCACTGAAAGGCGGTGAACTCCTGCTTACCCAGGCGCTCGGCCCAGTAGGGAATCAGGCTGCAATGGATGGAGCCGGTGACCGGGTCTTCATCAATACCGATGGCAGGGGCGAAGTAGCGGGAGACGAAATCGTGCTGCTGGCCCAGCGCGGTGACGATCATGCCCAACCATGGCAGCTTGGCCACGGCGGCAAAGTTCGGCTGGCAATCGCGCACCTGCTGCTCGCTTTCAACCACCACCAGCAACTCTTTGCCGGTATCCAGCACCTCAACCACCGGCACATTTAACGCGGCCTTGATCGCCTCGCTGGCGGTTATTGCCTGGCCCGGCAGACTGGGAAAATCCAGTACCAAACGGTCGCCGTCGCGGCTGACGCTGAGGGCGCCGGATTGGCAGATAAAGTCCAGCCGCGCACTGCTTTCCCCGTGCAGCTCAAACAAGGCAAAGGCGCTGGCCAGCGTGGCATGACCGCACAACGGCACTTCGCACGTTGGGGTAAACCAGCGGATATGCCAGACCGCGCCCTCCTTCAGCACAAACGCGGTTTCCGCCAAATTGTGCTCGGCGGCAATCGCTTGCATGCGCGCCTCAGGCAGCCAACTGTCCAGGCGATAAACAATCGCCGGGTTGCCGGCAAATGGCTGTTGGGTGAAGGCGTCGATCTGGTGGAATTCGAGGGACATGGGCGCGCTCCTTGGCAGTAAAGGCGCCCAACATACCGATATTGCAAGGCGTCGGCCTGGTACAGCCGACGCTTATTGCGGCGCTACAGCGCCGAACCTTCGCTACGCACGCGCTTCACCGCATCCAACCAGCCGGCGTAGAGCTTGCCGCGGTGCTCGTCGGCCATACGCGGGCCAAACAGGTGCTGGCGATGCCAATGCTTGGCGATGGCGTCGAGGTCGGGGTAGATGCCGGCCTGTAAGCCGGCCAGATAGGCCACGCCCAGCGCCGTGGTTTCGGTGACCTCAGGGCGCTCCACCGGCACGCCGAGAATATCGGCGAGGAACTGCATCACCCAGTTGTTCTCGACCATGCCGCCGTCCACCCGCAAGGCGCTGGGCGCGGCAGCGCCGTCCTGACGCATGGCTTCCAGCAGGTCGCGGGTTTGGTAGCAGACCGACTGCAGGCCGGCGGTAACGATCTCTTTGATGCCGGTATCGCGGGTCAGGCCAAAGATCGCGCCACGGGCTTTAGGGTCCCAATACGGCGCGCCCAGACCGGTAAACGCCGGCACCAGAAACACACCGCTGGCGTCACCGGTCTGCTCGGCCAGCGCTTCGGTGTCGCGGGCATGGCTGATCAGCTTGATGCCGTCGCGTAAACTTTTCACCGCCGCGGCGGCGTCAAAATTGCTGCCTTCCACGGCGTAGGTGACTTCACCTTTAAGGCGATAACCCACGGTAGTGAGCAGACGGTTTTGCGACACCACCGGGGTTTTGCCGGTGTTCTGGATCATAAAGCAGCCGGTGCCGTAGGTACTTTTCACCATGCCCGGCTCAAAACAGGCTTGGCCAACCAGCGCCGCCTGTTGGTCACCGGCCATGCCCAGCACCGGAATGCTCGAGCCAAACCAGTCAGCGTCGGTGGTGCCAAAGTCGGCGGCGCAGTCCAACACCTCGGGCAATACGCTGGCAGGAATCTCGAACAGCGCCAGCAGGTCGGCATCCCACTGCTGGGTGTGGATGTTGAACAGCATGGTCCGCGAGGCGTTGCTGGCGTCGGTCTTATGCGACTTGCCGCCAGTCAGGCGCCAGAGCAGAAAGCTGTCGACAGTGCCGAAACGCAGCTCGCCACGCTCAGCGCGCTCACGGGCACCGGGCACGTTATTTAGAATCCAGCGCAGTTTGGTGGCGGAGAAATACGGGTCGATCAGCAGGCCGGTTTTCGCTGCCACGGTGGTTTCGTGGCCAGCGTCTTTCATCTCGGCGCAATAATCGGCGGTGCGGCGGTCTTGCCAGACGATGGCCGGGTGAATCGGCGTGCCGGTGGCGGCGTCCCACACCAGGGTGGTTTCGCGCTGGTTGGTAATGCCAATGGCGGCTACTTCCGAGGCATGCAGGCCGCTTTGGCGCAATGCTTCGCGGCAGACTTTCAAGGTGCTGAGCCAGAGGTCTTCACCGTCGTGCTCCACCCAGCCGTCTTTGGGGAAGTACTGTTTGAATTCCTGTTGCGCACGAGCCACCGGCGAGCCCTGGGCGCTAAAGACAATGGCGCGGCTGCTGGTGGTGCCTTGATCGATGGCAAGAAGGTACTGAGACATCTGCGCTTCCTTGTTATTTTTCGTTATGACAACGCGACAGGCGAAGCTGTTGAATTACTCGCGGCCTACAGCGGCAAATTGGCCCTGACAGTGAGCGGCCAGCACCTCGGCGGCCAACTCCACTTCCAAGCCACGCCTGCCGGCACTCACATAAATACTTGGGTACTGCTTGGCCGACTCATCGATAAAAGTGCGCAGGCGCTTTTTCTGCCCCAGCGGGCTGATACCACCCAGTAAGTAGCCGGTGGAACGCTGCGCGGCGGCCGGGTCGGCCATATCGGTTTTCTTTACCCCGGCGGCATGGGCCAGGGCTTTTAAATCCAACGTGCCGGCGACCGGTACCACGGCGACCAACAACTCACCTTTCTCACTGGCGGCGAGCAACGTTTTGAACACCCGCGCCGGCTCCAGGCCCAATTTTTCTGCCGCTTCCAGACCATAGGAAGCGGCCTTGGGGTCATGGCTATAACTGAGCACCCGATGCTCGGCGCGGGCTTTTTTCAACAGGTCGATGGCTGGGGTCATGTTCGAATGTGAAAATTATCGGGCAAAGTTCGCGTACCTTAGAGGCAGACCTGGCAAAAGTCGAGCGCCACAGGCCATGCCAACGCCTGCGTGCATCGGCCTATAATGCCGGGCAAAACAAGGAAGCCCTTATGACCCTGGCGCCTCGGCAGCAAGACATCCTCGACCTCGCCCGCGAACGCGGTTACGTCAGCATCGACGAGCTGGCCCAAGCGTTTTCGGTGACCCCACAAACCATCCGCCGCGATATCAACCAACTGGCCGAACAAGGCCTGCTGCGCCGCACCCACGGTGGCGCTGCGAGCGAAGCCTCAAGCACGCAAAACACCGCCTACACCATGCGCGCCGGGCTGATGCGTGATGAGAAACAACGTATCGCCGAGGCCATCGCCGCCCAGGTGCCAGACCACGCATCGGTGTTTATCAATATCGGCACCACCACCGAAGCCATCGCCCGCGCCCTGCTCAACCACCGGGGTTTAAAGGTGATCACCAACAACCTGCACGTGGCCGCACAGCTCAGCGACAAGGCCGATTTTGAAGTGCTGGTGGCCGGCGGCACGGTGCGCAGTGACGGCGGCATTGTGGGTCAGACGGCGGTGGATTTTATCCAGCAGTTCAAAGTGGACTTCGCCCTGATGGGCATCAGCGGCATCGACGACGACGGCAGCCTGCTGGACTTCGATTACCAGGAAGTGCGTGTCTCGCAAGCCATTATCGGCAATGCCCGGCAAGTGCTGCTGGCCGCCGACTCGAGCAAGTTTGGCCGCAATGCGGTGGTGCGTTTGGGCTCGGTGAGTATGGTCAACCAGCTGTTCACCGATAGCGCCCCCTCACCCGCTCTGGCTCGCCTGCTGGCGCAGCACAAGGTTCAGCTCAAGCTGGTCTGAGCCGCTTTCACCGCATTTTTCAAGCAGACCGCTCGGCGCGTAATTTCACCCGCGGGCTGGCCAGTGGCAAAACATTCGGCTACCATTTTCGAATTCGAACATTTCAACGTTCACTTTCGACTATAGAGGCCTGCCATGCCTGCCCAGCACACCGCCACTGCTTCAGTTGCCGAAATCTATGACGTTGCCGTGGTTGGCGGCGGCATCAATGGTGTGGGGATTGCGGCCGATGCGGCCGGCCGAGGTTTGTCGGTGTTCCTTTGCGAAAAGGACGACCTGGCGCAACACACCTCCTCCGCCAGCAGCAAACTGATCCACGGTGGCCTGCGCTACCTCGAACATTACGAATTCCGCCTGGTGCGCGAGGCGTTAGCCGAACGTGAAGTGCTGCTGGCCAAGGCGCCCCATATCGTTAAACCCATGCGTTTTATCCTGCCGCACCGCCCGCACTTGCGTCCGGCGTGGATGATTCGCGCCGGCCTGTTTCTTTATGACCACCTGGGCAAACGGGAAAAACTGCCAGGCTCCCATGGCGTAAAATTTGGTGCTGGCAGCCCGCTAAAAGCGGAAATCAGCCGCGGCTTTGAATACTCCGATTGCTGGGTGGACGACGCCCGCCTGGTGGTGCTCAACGCCATGGCCGCCCGCGAAAACGGCGCACATATCCACACCCGTACCCGTTGTGTAAGTGCACGGCGCAGCAAAGGCTTGTGGCATATCCATTTGGAACGCGCCGACGGCAGCCTGTATTCGATTCGCGCCCATGCCTTGGTCAATGCGGCCGGCCCTTGGGTGGCGAAATTTATCCGCGACGACCTGCAACAGAAATCGCCCTACGGCATTCGCCTGATTCAGGGCAGCCATATCGTGGTGCCGCGCCTGTTCGATGGCGAAGAGTCGTACATTTTGCAGAACGAAGATCGCCGTATCGTCTTCGCCATTCCCTACCTGGAACGCTTCACCCTGATCGGCACCACCGACCGCGAATACACCGGCGACCCGGCGCAAGTGGCGATCAGCGCAGAAGAAACCCAATACCTGCTGGATGTGGTTAACGCCCACTTCAAAAAATCCATCAGCCAGTCGGACATCCTGCACACCTACTCTGGCGTACGGCCGCTGTGTGATGACGAATCGGACGATCCTTCCGCTGTCACCCGTGACTACACCTTGGCGCTCTCCGCCTCCCCTGGCGAAGCGCCGCTGCTGTCGGTGTTTGGCGGCAAGTTGACCACCTACCGCAAACTGGCCGAATCGGCGCTGGCACAGTTGGCGCCGTTCTTTAGCAAGATTCAGCCGAGCTGGACCGCCAGCGCGCCGCTGCCTGGTGGCGAGCAGATGAGCAGCCGTGCTGATTTGGTCGAGGCGCTGAGCAATCAATACGGCTGGTTACCGACCCAGATCGCCCGGCGCTTCGCCAGCACCTACGGTAGCCGCAGCTTCAACTTGCTCGACGGCGCCAATAGCCTGGAAGACCTCGGTGAACATCTAGGCGCCGGGCTGTATGCCCGCGAAGTGGAGTACTTGTGCCGTGAAGAATGGGCACGGGATGCGGCCGATATTCTCTGGCGCCGCAGCAAGCTTGGGCTGTTTATGACGTCTGGGCAGCAGGCGCGTTTGAGTACCTACCTTGAGGCGCAGCAAGGCGCCCATGCCGCATAACTGAATTCTGTGTGTGCTAAGCAAGACCTCTGCCCCGCTCTGCGGGGCTTTTTTTGCCTTTGTTTTCGTATGCAGTGCGCACCGATGGATCACCGATGGCTGGACGACTCTGGGCCCCCGCCTGCGCGGGGGCGACGGAGGTGTATGCAAAATACTCGTCGTACCCCCGAAGGCGGGGACCCAGAATATGCAGGCGTACGTGTATCGGCGCACAGCCCCCCCCCGAGGGATAACGACTCTGGACCCTGCATACGCGGGGGCGACGGAGGTGTATGCAAAATACTCGTCGTCCCCGCGCAGGCGGGGACCCAGAATATGTCGGCGTACGCTTATCGGCGCACAGCACACTCTTGTCGTTAAGCGGTGCTCTTCTTTTCAATACACCGCGATATGCGAATCCGCCCTTGGCTCTGTGCCACCACACAGCACGCCCGTTTCGGCATCACGCAAAATAATCTGCCCACGCCCATAGTCGGTTCGGTCACAGGCCACTTCGATCTGATGCCCGCGCCGCGCCAAGGCAAAGGCCAGGTCGCGCGACGCTTCCTGCTCAATACCCACCTTCATCTCCCCCAGCCATTGCCAGCGCGGCGCATCAAGCGCGGCTTGCGGGTTAAGGCCGAAGTCGACGAGGTTCATCACCATCTGTACATGCCCTTGCGGTTGCATATAGCCGCCCATTACCCCGAACGGGCCAAGAGCTTGGCCGTTGTGGGTGAGAAAGCCGGGAATGATGGTGTGAAAGGTCTGCTTGCCCGGAGCCAGGCAGTTGGCGTGAGTGGGGTCCAGGCTAAATTCCGAGCCACGGTTTTGCAGGGAAATGCCGCTGTCGGGCAGCACCACGCCGGAACCAAAGCCGTGGTAGCAACTCTGGATAAACGACACCATATTGCCCTCGGCATCGGCCGTGGCTAGGTACACCGTGCCGCTGGCATGGGGGTCGCCATGCAGTGGCGGCTGTGCCTGCTCGCTGATCTGCGCGCGACGTCGTTCGATATAACCGGGGCTAAGCAAGTGCTCCACCGCCACGCGCATCTGCTCGGGGTCGGTGATGTAGTGCAGGCCGTCGCTGTAGGCGAGTTTGATCGCCTCCAGTTGGCGGTGCCAGGTCTGCTGGCTGTCACGCTGGTCGAAGTTAAAACCTTCGAGAATTTTCAGCGCCATCAGGGCGATCAGGCCCTGGCCGCTAGGCGGAATTTCCCAGACGTCGACCCCCCGGTAATTGGCGCTAATGGGCGCCACCCATTTGGCCCGGTAATTCTGCAAGTCGCTGGCCCGCAGGTAGCCGCCAGTAGCTTGGGAATGGGCCGCCAAACGCGCGGCGATTGAACCTCGGTAAAAACTTTCGCACTCGGTTGCTGCCAGCTCGGCCAGCGTTTCGGCCTGGGCCGGGTTGCGGAACAGCTCGCCGGGTTGCGGTGCCCGCCCATCAATCAGAAAAGTGGAAAACCAGGCTTCCAACACTGGCTGACGCTGGGGCAGATACTCCTCCAACGCCGTCTGCCATTGATGGGCAACCACCGGCGACACCGGAAAACCCTCGCGAGCCAGCTCAATGGCCGGTTGCAGCAACTCAGCAAACGGCAGCCGGCCAAAGCGCTTGGACAGCTCCGCCCAGGCCGACGGACAACCCGGCACCGTCACTGGCGCCCAGCCATACACCGGCATGCTCGAATGCCCCGCCGCCTGCATCGCTTCAATGCTCAGCGCTTGTGGCGCATGGCCGCTGGCGTCCAGCCCATGCAGTTGATCCTTTACCCACACCAAGGCAAACGCATCGCCGCCAATGCCGCAGCCAGTGGGTTCCACCACCGTGAGCGCGGCAGCAGTGGCGATGGCGGCGTCAATCGCATTGCCGCCTTTACGCAGCATTTCAATACCGGCTTCGGCTGCCAAAGGCTGGGAAGCGGCGACCATGCCGCGACGAGCAAACACGCTCTGGCGCTGCGAGCCGTAGGGGTACTCGTGGGCAGAAAACTTCAACATGGGCAGAACTCGCAAAAGGTTAAAACAGGCGTGCGCTTATTTGCCGGACTTGATACGTGTCCACTCACGGGTAATCACCCGCTGAATCGCTGCCGGCAGGTCCGCCGAGACGAACAGCTTGGAGATCACCTCATCGCTGGGGTAGATGCCAGGGTTGTCGCGCACTTCGGGGCTGAGCAAGGCGGTGGCGTCTTTGTTGGGGTTGGCATAACCGACGTAGTCGCTGACCGGGGCAATCACTTCCGGGCGCAGCAGGTAGTTGATCAGCGCATGGGCGTTTTTGCCGTTGGTGGAGTCCTTGGGAATGGCGATCATGTCAAACCAGAGGTTGGCGCCTTCCTTAGGAATTACGTAGCGGATGTCGACGTTCTTGCCCGCATCTTTGGCTCGGCTTTGCGCTTGCATCACATCGCCCGAATAGCCGATAGCCACGCAAATATCGCCGTTGGCCAGGTCGGTGGTGTATTTCGACGAGCTGAAATAGGTCACTGACGGCCGCAGTTTTTGTAGCAGCGCCGAGGCCTTTTTGTAGTCCTCGGGGTTTGAGCTGTTGGGGTTCATGCCCATGTAGTGCATGGCCTGGGGAATGATCTTTACCGGCGCATCAAGCATGGCGACGCCGCAGCCTTTGAGCTTGGCCAGGTTGGCGGGGTCGAACACCAGCGCCCAGGAATCCACTGGCGCATTCTCGCCGAGTGCCGCGCGGACTTTTTCAACGTTGTAACCGATACCCAGGGTGCCCCACATATACGGCACGGCGTACTTGTTACCTGGGTCGGCTTCCTCCAAACGCGCCATCAAGCGTGGGTCGAGGTGCTTCCAGTTGCTGAGCAATTCACGTTGCAGCGGCTGGTAAGCGCCGGCGCGAATCTGCTTGGGCAGAAACTGGCTGGAGGGCACCACCAAGTCATAGCCGGAGTGCCCGGACAGCAGCTTGGCCTCAAGCATTTCGTTGGTATCAAACACGTCGTACTGCACCGCTACGCCGCTGTCTTTTTCGAAATTCTTCAAGGTGTCCGGGCCGATATAGTCGGACCAGTTATAGAAGCGAATCGGCGCTTCGGCGGCCTGCACAGCGGGCACGGCCAGGCTAAGGGTAAAAGCGGCTAGCAGGATGCGGCGGTTGAACATGGTGAGACTCCGGTAGCGATTAGGGGCTGGCAGTGCTCAAGCAGACAACGACGGATCAGACGCCCGTTTCGAGAAAACGCACCAATTCAGGAACGGTGCCTTCGATATGTTCACGCAACACGCTTTCGGCCAAACGCGCGTCGCCGCTGCGGATGGCGTCGAGGATCACGCTGTGTTCTTCGCGGGCGCTCATGGGCTTTTCCGCATGCTGTAGCCACAAGCGCATATGCGGCTCGATCACCGAATACAGCGCAGTAATCTGGCGCATCAGGCGCGGGCGTTCGCTCAGGCTGCAGAGGTATTCGTGAAATACGCGATGACGGCTGACCCACTCGGCGCTTTCGTCACGGCACTCGTCCATTTCATCCAGCAGACGCTCGAGCCGCTTAACGTGGCGTTCGGTCATCTTCGGCACCGCCACGCGCAAGGCCAGGCCTTCGAGCGCGCTGCGCATTTCGAAGACCTCATGCATTTCGTCGATATTCAGGCCGCTGACAATGGCGCCGCGATTGGGCCGCAAGGTCACCAAGCCTTCCGCCGCCAAATGACGAAACGCCTCGCGCACCGGCATACGGCTCATACCAATTTCGCTGGCGATTTCCTCGGCAATCAGGCGGTCGCCAGTGCGGTATTTACCTTTGCAGATGGCGTCGAGCAGATAGCTATAAGCCTCCTCTTCGGCGGTCATGGGCTTGCGGTCGGCGTAGGTGGGCACCAAGTGCATCTAAACAGTCTCTTTGGCTTTTTGGATCCAATTATCCATAGATGCAAAAAAGCAAGATCTGGGCCAGGGCCGATAATTTATCTATCTATCTGTTTTTAAAGGTAATTTCCGAATAAGCGAAGGTTCTTGAATGGGGGTATTTGCTACATCGCTTTGCATGGGGTGCTACTGAGGTGCACAAGTAAGCCCTCTCCCCAGCCCTCTCCCGCAAGCGGGAGAGGGAGCCGACCGCGTAAAACGCGCTATTGATGAACAGCAGGCGAAGCGCGATCAAGTTCCCCTCTCCCGCTTGCGGGAGAGGGGCTAGGGGTGAGGGTCGGAGCGCACGCGAACTCAACAAGCACATACAAAAAAACGCCCAGCAAACCGGGGAAAGTTTGCCAGGCAATTACACCCAGGAGCACGGGCGTGAAGGGAGGAGCATCAATCAACTAAGCGTTACGCCACCTGCGCCAATTGCGCTTTGGCCTGGTTCAACCCCTTTTCCATAAATTCACCGCCCAGGTTCAGCCCTTCGGCGTGAATAAACTGCACGTCATGGATGCCGACAAACCCCAGCGCCTGGCGCAGGTAGGGTTCCTGATGGTCGGAGCTGCTGCCAGCGTAGATACCGCCACGAGAAGTCAGTACATAGGCGCGTTTGCCGGTGAGCAGGCCTTGCGGGCCGGTGTCGGTGTATTTAAAGGTGACGCCGGCGCGCAGCACATGGTCGAGCCAGGACTTCAGCGTGCTAGGAATGGTGAAGTTGTACATAGGCGCTGCCAGCACCAGTACATCGGCGGCCAGCAGTTCATTAGTCAGGGTGTTGGAGCGAGCCAGCGCGGCTTTTTCCGCGTCGGTCTGTTGCTCAGCCGGGGTCATCCAGCCGCCGAGCAAGTCCATGTCCAGATGTGGCACTTGCTCGACGGCAAGGTCGCGCACGGTGACAGTGTCGCTAGGGTGAGCGGCATGCCACTGGGCGATAAATTGCGCGGTCAGTTCGCGGGATACCGAACCTAGAGTGCGGGCGCTGCTTTCGATGACCAAAACCTGAGACATGGGCTGAACTCCATCTGCGTTGTGCGTTGATGGAGCAAGACTACGGCCACAGATATTGATTAAAAAGCGGAAAAACCCGCTACAAACCATCTATTAATTTGATTTATCCCTAACCAATCTCTAGGCTTCGGGCTTATACCGGCTTGCACGTCACCTTGATGCGCATTTTGATCACCTGCGCCGTAAAGCGCCCGGTCAGCAGTGCGTCTTTACCGGGTTGCAAGGTGACCTTACGGCTGCGCGGCGCTTCCGGCCCGTTGCGGAACACCGCTGTGCATTCAGCCGCTTTCTGGCCGTAGTTATAGAGCTGCACGGCGCCCATGTTGAAGTCGACCTCTTGGGTCGATGTTGATACTTCGGCGCCGTTCATGGTCTTTTCCAGTTCGATGGGAAACGCCAGGGCGCTCAGGGAGAAGGCACTTAAGGGCAGTGCAAGCAAGGCAGCAGAGACGATCTTATTCATTATTGGCTCTCCAACGGGGGCCCCAGCTTAGGACAAGAGGATGCGAGGATGAAAGCGCCCCGGGTAACCCTGGATCAATGGCGGACGCTGCAAGCGGTGGTCGACCATGGTGGTTTTGCCCAGGCGGCCGAAGCCTTGCACCGTTCGCAGTCGTCGGTGAGTTACACCGTGGCGCGCATGCAAGAGCAACTCGGCGTGCCGCTGCTGCGCATCGACGGCCGTAAAGCCGTGCTCACCGAGGCCGGCGATGTACTGCTGCGCCGTTCGCGGCAACTGGTGAAAAACGCCAGTCAACTGGAAGACCTCGCCCACCATATGGAGCAAGGCTGGGAAGCCGAAGTGCGCCTGGTGGTGGATGCCGCCTACCCCACTGCTCGCCTGGTGCGCGCCCTTACTGCGTTTATGCCGCAGAGCCGTGGCTGCCGCGTGCGCTTGCGTGAAGAGGTATTGTCCGGCGTTGAGGAGGTGCTTAAGGAAGGCGTCGCCGACCTGGCCATCAGCGGTTTTAATATTCCCGGCTTTCTCGGCTCGGAAATGACCGCAGTGGAATTTGTCGCCGTCGCCCACCCTGAACATGCCCTGCACCGCCTTCACCGCGAGATCAATTTTCAGGACTTGGAATCGCAGATGCAGGTGGTTATTCGCGACTCTGGCCGCCAGCAACCACGCGATGTTGGCTGGCTAGGTGCCGAGCAGCGCTGGACGGTCGCCAGTATGGCCACCGCCGTCACCTTTGTTGCCAGCGGCCTGGGCTTTGCCTGGCTGCCGCGCCATTTAATCGAACGCGAGCTGTGCGAAGGCGTACTTAAAGAACTGCCGCTGGACCGCGGCGGCAGCCGTAACCCGACATTCTTTCTGTACTCGAACAAAGACAAACCCTTAGGCCCGGCGACGCAGATTCTGATCGAGCTAATCCGCAACTTCGACTCGGCACCGCTGGATGCACCGTTCGCCGCACCAGCGATGCACAGCTAAGCACCCACCGCCACATTGCCAGGAGGCCCCATGCCGTATTTCGATAACGACGAATGCCAGCTGCACTTTGAAGAATACGGCAGCGGCCAACCGCTGATCCTGGTGCATGGCCTGGGCTCCAGCACCCTGGATTGGGAATACCAGGTGCCGCAGCTAAGCAAGCATTACCGGGTCATCAGCCTGGATGTGCGCGGCCATGGCCGCTCCGATAAACCGCGAGAGAAATACAGCATTCAAGGGTTTGCCGAAGACGTCGTGGCGCTGATTGAGCACCTGAAATTGCCGCCAGTGCACCTGGTCGGCATTTCCATGGGCGGCATGATCGGCTTTCAGCTCGGTGTGGATCACCCGCACGTACTAAAAAGCCTGACCATCGTAAACAGCAGTCCGGAAGTAAAGGTAAAGCAGCCCAAAGACCTGCTGATGGTGGCCCAACGCTGGACCCTGTCGCGCCTGCTGAGCCTGGAAACTATCGGTAAGGGGC
>NZ_JBBNAH010000253.1:0-30964 GCF_037994325.1 Pseudomonas sp. | reverse complement strand
CAGCACACCCTAAGTGAGGTGTACTGTGCGCGCCAAACCGCAGCTCAATCGCGGAAGTTATTGAACTGCAGGGGCATGCCAAAGTCTTTAGCACGCAAGGCGGCGATAGCCTCTTGCAGGTCGTCACGCTTCTTGCCGGTCACCCGAACCTGCTCGCCCTGGATGGCGGCCTGAACCTTGAGTTTGGCTTCTTTGATGTGCGCGACGATTTTCTTCGCCAGCTCTTTGTCGATACCTTCGCGTAGAACTGCTTCCTGCTTCACACTCTTACCCGACGGATAAGCATCTTTCAGCTCAAGGCACTGCACATCGATCTTGCGCTTGACTAGGCTGAGTCTGAGAATCTCCACCATCTGTTCCAACTGGAAGTCGGCATCGGCAGTCAGGTTGACGGTCAGTTCTTTGAATTCGAAAGTGCCTTTGCCGCGCAGGTCATAGCGACGCTCCAGCTCTTTAACGGCGTTGTCGACGGCATTGGTCACTTCGTGTTTGTCCAGTTCGGACACCACGTCGAACGAGGGCATGGGAATTCTCCAGATAGACGGCGCGATCAGTCTTACAGACAGTGCACGCCAAGCTTGACGGTTAAAATGCCGGATCATTATATATCTGCCAATACAAACACCGCCCGGCCACGAGCCAGCACCTTTAATATTTCTCTCGAGTCTGCCAATGCCCAACCCCCATCTCAGCATCCTGGTGGTGGACGACGCCAAGTTCTCCAGCGCCATGATCGGCCGTGCCCTGAGCCAAGCCGGTTACCTCGACGTGCGCTTTGCCAGCAGCGCGCTGGAGGCCTTGACGCTGTTGGAACAACGTCCCGCCAGCGTACTGCTCGCCGACTGGCTGATGCCGGAAATCGACGGCCTGGAACTCACCGGCCGCGTGCGCCAGCTCGACGAAATGGCCGACCACTACACCTACGTGATGCTGCTCACCGGCAAAGAGGGCGAAAACGTGCTGAGCGAGGCCTTCGACCGCGGCGTCGATGACTTTGTCAGCAAGTCAGCCATGAGCGAACAGTTGGTGCCACGGGTGTACGCCGCCGACCGTCTGTGCAACACCCTGCAGCGGCTGTTGCAGGAAAACCGCATGCTCACCCAGAACATTTCCAGCCTGGAGCAGCGCAATCTGGTCGACCCACTCACGGGCTTGGGTAATCCGCGTTATCTGCACCAGATGATGATCGACAGCATCCGCCAAGTGGAATCCCGTGGTGGCGCCGTGTGCTATTTGCTGATCGGCCTGCAAGACGCACCGAATCTTCGCCAGCAATACGGCGAAACGTTCTACAACGAGTTGCTGCATGGGGTTGCCCGTCGCCTGCAACAGCTGGTGCGCCCGCTGGATGTGTTGGTGCGCTTGGACGACCACCACTTTGGCCTGCTGACCCTGCTGGAAGACCTGCAAGAGTGCTCGCCGAGCAGCTTTAAACGCCTGCACGAAGGCCTCAACCTTAAAGCCTTCAAAACCAGCGAAGGCTTTATCACCCTTAAGGCCGGCATTGCCCTGGTAGGTATGGACGCCAAGGCTTTGCCAATCCAGCCCGAGGTGCTGATCGACAAAGCCGCCGAGCTGCTTCCCGAAGCCTACGGTAGCGGCCGCGTCGCGGCGATTCGCCTGCCGCTGTACAAGTAAATGCACTGGCACATTCTCGGTGCGGGCAGCCTGGGCACCCTCTGGGCCGCTCGCCTCGCCCGCGCCAATGTGCCGGTCACCCTGCTGCTGCGGAACCGTCAACGCCTGGCTAGCTATCGCCAGGGCGGTGGGCTGACGCTGGTGGAACAGGGCCACGCCAGCCTGTACCCGGTGCCCGCACAAAGCGTCGACGACACCAGCCCCATCCGTTTGCTGCTGCTCGCTTGCAAGGCCTACGACGCCGAGGAAGCCGTGGCCAGCGTGGCCCATCGCCTGAGCAGCGATGCCGAGGTGGTGCTGCTGCAAAACGGTATGGGCAGCCAGGACGCCGTCGCCGCCCGCCTGCCAAGAGCTCGTTGCATTCCCGCTTCCAGCACCGAAGGCGCCTTTCGTGATGGCGATTTTCGCGTGGTGTTTGCCGGCCACGGCCACACCTGGCTGGGCGACCCACTGAACCCAACGCCGCCAGCCTGGCTTGCGGACTTGCAAAATGCCGGCATTTCCCACGAATGGACGCCCGATATCCTCGGCCGGTTGTGGCGCAAGCTGGCGTTGAACTGCGCGATTAACCCGCTGACCGTGCTCCACGACTGTCGCAACGGTGGGCTGCTGGAACACCCTGCCGAAGTCGCCACCCTGTGCGCCGAACTCAGCGAGGTGCTGCATCTATGCGGCCAACCCGATGCCGCCGAGCATCTGGCCGAGGACGTGCAACGGGTGATCCACGCCACCGCCGCCAACTATTCGTCCATGCACCAGGACGTGGCTCAGGGGCGGCGTACGGAAATCAGCTACCTGCTTGGCCATGTGTGTGCGGTTGCCCAGCGGCATAACTGCACCGTGCCACATCTCCAATTTCTGCTCCAACGCCTGCAAGCCGAACTAAGCAGCAAAGGCCTGTCCACCACGTAGGGTGTGCTATGCGCACCATGGCGATATCGGGCCAATCGCTTGGTGCGCACAGCACACCCTACGTGTGTAACACCGCTAGTCGTTGAGCTACCCCTGAGCAGGCGCTACCCTGCCAACCTCTCTGGAAAAGGTCGCACCCCGCTTATGACCCTGCGCAAGCGTCTGGAAAACCTGTCGGTCGGCCGCAAATTGTTGGCGGCGCTGCTGGCGTTGCTAACCACGGTGTTGCTGGTGGCCAACCTGGCGTTTATCAGCGCCGCCTATTGGATCTCTCAGGAGAATATGGCGCCGCAAGCGTTGCAGACCCTGGGCCGCTTGCTGTCGACCCCCGCGCTAAGCAACGAGGCGCTGAGTTCACGCGCCACCGCCGAAGACTTGCTGCAACGCCTGGACAGCTACAGCCCGCTGCGCGCCGCCGCCCTGTATGGCAGCGATGGCCGCCGTTTGGCGCAGTTGGAGCACGGTGACAAGTTGCACCTGCCACGGCGTATCGAGCAGCTTTCCACGTGGCGTTATGGCGAGTTCCGCACCAATCAATTATTCGAGCTGCCGCAGGAAGGCAAACCGCCAGGCCATCTGCTGTTGGTGGCTTCCAGCGAATTACCCGGCGCGTTTTATACCGGCACCCTGACTGCCAGCTTGGTGATTCTCGCCTGCAGCGTATTGCTCTGGTCGCTGGTGGCGCGACAGATTCGTCGTCTGGTCACACGGCCGATTCACCGCCTGGAGGAACTGACGCGTCAGGTGACCCGCGAAGAGAACTACGCCCTACGTGCGGCGCGGGGCAATCAGGACGAAATCGGTAGCTTGGCCGAAGCGTTCAACACCATGCTGTCGCGTATCGAGGCCCGTGAGCAGCAGCTCAAGCGGGCCCGCGATGATGCGCAGATGTCGTTCGACCAAGCCCAGCACCTCGCCGAGGAAACCCGCCATTCCAACCGCAAGTTGGAGTTGGAAGTGCAGGTGCGCAGCAAGATTGAGAAAAAACTTACCGGCTTTCAGAACTACCTCAACAGCATCATCGACTCCATGCCCTCGGCGCTTATCGCCTTGGACGAGCAGCTGTACGTCAGCCAATGGAATCAGGAAGCCAGCGTCCTTTCCGGCACACAACTGGACGAAGCCTTAAACCAGCCGGTGTTTCTGGCTTTCCCGCCACTCAAGCCCTATCTGCCGCAGCTAAAACGTACCGCCGAGCGCCACAGCGTAGAAAAAATCGAGCGCGTAACCTGGACCCGCGGCGACGTGAAATGCCATTACGCCCTGACCTTCTACCCACTTATGGGTGGCGCTGGGCGTGGCGTGGTGATCCGTATCGACGACATCACCCAGCGTCTGGCGCTGGAAGAAATGATGGTGCAGTCGGAAAAAATGCTCTCCGTAGGCGGGCTGGCGGCCGGTATGGCGCACGAAATCAACAACCCGCTTGGGGCCATTCTGCATAACGTGCAGAACATTCGCCGACGGCTTTCCACTGAATTGCCACGCAACCAGGAAGTGGCGGAAGCCGTGGGTGTATCACTGGAAACCGTTAACCATTACTTGCTGGGCCGCGAAGTGCCCAGCCTGCTTGACGGCATTCAGCAAGCAGGTTCGCGCGCGGCGAAAATCGTCACCCATATGCTCAGCTTCAGCCGCATGAGCAACCGTCAGCTGGCGCCCTGCCAACTGCCCGCCCTGCTCGACCAAGCCGTGGAAATCGCCGGCAATGACTTCGACCTGACTGAGGGCTTCGACTTCAAGGGCCTGAATATCGAGCGCGAGTTCGATCCCAAGGTTGGGCTGGTGCCGGGCATCGCCAACGAGTTGGAACAAGTGCTGCTCAACCTGCTAAAAAACGCCGCCCAGGCCATTCACCAGCGCGAAGCCAAGCCGGGCGCACTGCTGGAGCCGGGGCGCATTACCTTGCGCACCCGCCTAGCCGAGCCCTGGGCGGAAATTCAGGTAGAAGACAACGGCGTCGGCATGCCCGAGCTGGTGCGCAAGCGCATCTTCGAACCGTTTTTCACCACCAAGGAAGTGGGCCAAGGCACCGGGCTGGGCCTGTCGGTTTCGTACTTCATCATCACCAACAACCACAAAGGGCAGATGGAGGTGCAGTCGGCGTTAGGCCAAGGCACCTGCTTTACCCTGCGTTTGCCGCTGGCAACGCCTGCTGATCATCCTGAAGGGAACTAAACCATGGGCTTTCGCCTGTCGAAGATTTACACCCGCACCGGGGATGCCGGCGAGACCGGCCTGGCCGACGGCCGCCGGGTGCCGAAAGACCATCCGCGTGTGGAGGCCATGGGCGAGCTGGATAGCTTGAATAGTCAGCTCGGGCTGCTGCTGGCAGGCCTGGCTGAACAAGAAGTGATGTGGTCGGGGCTGAGCGAAATAATCGATGTGTTGAGCCCCTGCCAGCACCGGCTGTTTGACCTAGGCGGTGAACTGGCAATGCCGCAGTACCAGGCATTGAACCAGGCTGAGGTGGAGCGTTTGGAGGCCGCGATTGACCTATGGAATGAAGAACTCGGGCCGCTGGAGAACTTTGTTCTGCCCGGTGGCTCGTTGCTGGTCGCGCAGGCGCATGTGTGCCGGGCACAGGCTAGGACTGCTGAGCGCCGTTGCCAGCAGTTGAATGCTTTGGAGCCGTTGGCTGGCGTGGGGCTGGCGTATGTGAATAGGTTGTCGGATTTGCTGTTTGTCGCGGCGCGCTTGATTGGCCGGCGTATGCAGATCAACGAAGTGCTCTGGGAGGCGGCGCCGAAACCTGAATAATTAACTCCGTCGTCCCCGCGCAGGCGGGGACCCAGAGTCGTGCATGGGAATACCGTTTACCGAGATATCTCCACACCTGGATTCCCGCCTTTGCGGGAATGACGAGTGTTAAGGCTGGATATCCGACTGCGGCCAGAATGCGCGAATACCGGCCACACCTTGCGCGCCGGCTTGCCAGGCTTTTTCGGTATCCGCCGCGCCAACTCCGCCGAGCAAATACACCGGCTGATTAAACCCGGCGATCATTTCCTGCGCCGCCTCCCAGCCCAATGGCTGCGCCTCAGGATGAGTCTGCGTGGCCTGTACCGGCGACAGGGTGACAAAATCCACGCCCATCTCGGCAGCCAGCGCCAGTTCTTCGGCGTTATGGCAAGACGCTGCCAACCAGCGTTCTTTTGGAAAAGGCCGTCCGCCGCTGACCAGTTTGCGCAACTGGGTAGACGTCAGGTGCCAACCGGCAGCCGGAAAATCCCCCAGCCATTCCAGCGGCCCCTTGAGCATCAACTGCGCACGACCAGCGCACAGTCCAACCGCGTCTACCGCCAGATCGCGGTATTGCGGGTCGTACATATTCGGGGCGCGTAGCTGAACCAAACGAATACCGCTTTCCAACGCTGCCTTGAGACCGAGCAGTAGCTGCTTGGGCTCAAGCCCGTCAGGGGTAATCAGGTAATGCGCGGGCAAGCGCGCCGCAGCGACTATGGGCCGGTTGGCAGCGGGAAATTCGTAGTCGCTCAGTTGCCGATTGCTCACCCAAGCCAGCGGCTGGCCTTCAGCGCCATGGGGTTCGCCGGTAAAGGCGCTGACTTCCCAGACATCCAGCAACACGTGTTTGTCCGGGTAGTCATGGCGCACCTGAATCAGTGGCCGCGCCGCCGTCACCTGGATGCCCAGCTCCTCAGCCAGCTCGCGAGCCAGCGCGCCTTGTACAGACTCGCCCTCCTCGACTTTGCCGCCAGGAAACTCCCACAGGCCACCTTGGTGTTTATCGTCGGCACGCCGGGCCAGCAAAATGCGCCCATCCGTACCGCGAATAACGGCTGCTGCCACATGCACTCGTTTCACGTCGCTTGTTCCTCACGTGCTGCCTGTTGCCAGCGCTGGAAGGCTGGCCACTGGTAAATGGTTTCAACATAGGCGGCGGCCTCAGCCGACAACGCCACGCGATAGCCGCGAAAACGCACGGCCACCGGCGCAAAAAAAGCATCAGCAATGCTGACATGGCCAAACAGGAATGGACCGTCTTGACCAAACTCCTGGCGACACCGCGCCCAGATCGCGCTGATGCGTTCGATATCGGCCAGCACATCGGCGGGCACTTGCGGCAACGCTTGGTCACGCGCCAGGTTCATCGGCATGATGGTACGCAACGGCACAAAGCCACTGTGCATTTCGGCGCAGACACTGCGGGCGATGGCCCGGGCATAGGCGCCAAACGGCCACAGATGCGCTTCTGGGAAGGTTTCTGCCAGGTATTCGGAGATTGCCAGGGAATCCCAGACAGCGCCCTCTGCGGTCTTGAGCAACGGCACTTTGCCGGTGGGCGAATGTTCAAGAATCAGTTGGCGGGTATCGGGCTGGTCCAAGCGAATCAATTGCTCGCTGTACGAGGCACCGGAAAGCTCCAGTGACAGCCAGGCACGCAGCGACCAAGAGGATAGGTTCTTGTCGCCGATTACCAGAGTTAACGCCATATACGCCACCTTGTGCGGGAGGGCCCGCCTGCTGAGTCATTGAGTGAACAGCGACAATAGGCAGGGCCCAGGCTCAGGGCAAATTCCGATTGTTCATGCCTGGATAAGCCGGGGGAATAGCCGCAGCAACGCGCGGCGGCTGAACGTGCTTAAGAGCGGCGCTCTTTGTTTAAGAGCGATATTCGGCGTTGATACGCACGTACTCGTGGGACAGGTCGGTGGTCCAGATGGTTTCGCTGCAAGTGCCGCGCCCCAACTCAATACGGATGCCGATTTCCTCTTTGGCCATCACCGCAGCGCCTTGTTCTTCGGTGTAAGTGCTGGCGCGGCAGCCACGGCTGGCGATACACACGTCACCAAGGAATACGTCGATTTTGCTCACGTCCAACTGCGCCACACCGGCACGGCCAACGGCGGCCAAAATGCGCCCCCAGTTCGGGTCGGAAGCGAACAGTGCGGTCTTGATCAACGGCGAGTGGGCGACGGCGTAGGCCACATCCAAGCACTCTTGGTGGGTCGCGCCGCCATTGGCCTGCACGGTGACAAACTTGGTCGCGCCTTCGCCGTCACGGACGATGGCTTGCGCCAGTTCCATGGACACATCCAGCACCGCTTGCTTGAGCTCAGCAAACAAGGCGCCGCTGGCCTGGGTGACTTCCGCCAACTTGGCTTGGCCGGTAGCAACCAGCATGCAGCAGTCGTTGGTCGAGGTGTCGCCATCGATGGTAATGCGGTTAAACGACTTATTGGCCGCGTCGCGCAGCAGATCTTGCAGCACGCCCTGGGACACTTTGGCGTCGGTGGCGATATAGCCCAGCATGGTCGCCATATTCGGCTTGATCATGCCGGCGCCTTTGCTGATACCGGTAACGGTGACGGTCACGCCTTCGTGCACAAATTGGCGGCTGGCGCCTTTGGGTTGGGTGTCGGTGGTCATGATGCCGGCAGCAGCAGCGGCCCAGTTATCCACAGACAGGTCTGCCAAGGCAGCGGCCAAAGCGCCTTCGATTTTCTCAACCGGCAGCGGCTCGCCGATAACGCCAGTGGAGAACGGCAGTACGGCGCTTTGCGCCACACCCGTCAACTCGGCCAACTTGGCGCACGTGCGCGCAGCAGCTTGCAGACCCGGCTCGCCGGTGCCGGCGTTAGCGTTGCCGGTGTTGGTCAGCAGGTAGCGCACTTCACCGACGACGTTTTTCTTGGCCAGAATCACCGGCGCGGCGCAGAACGCATTCAGGGTAAACACGCCCGCCACGCTGGAGCCTTCGGCACAGCGCATCACCACCACGTCTTTGCGCCCTTCGCGCTTGATGCCGGCAGAGGAAATGCCGAGTTCAAAACCGGGAACAGGGTGCAGTGTAGGCAGAGGACCGAGACCAACAGGCATGGGGTGAGCTCCTTGGCAGAAACCGAGTAAAAACCGCGCCCGTTTGGCGCAGCGTCAATTCAAGCAAAAACGCCGCGAACGGCAAACCGGTCACGGCGTATAAAACATTCGAGCCGAGCACGGCTTTTGATGTTGCATTCGAGAGCTACTGGGCTAAGGCCAGACAAGGCGAAACCGCGGATTAAAGCGCAGCGTACTGTAGAACGTGAGCCCTTAAACCGCGGTTTCAACGCAATATGGCCGACGACCAGGAGATCGGCCGCCCTACTAAGAAATTTGGCCGTGGCAGTGTTTGTACTTCTTACCGCTACCGCAGTAGCAAAGCTCGTTACGGCCAATCTTCTGGTCGTTACGTGCCGGTGCATGGGTGGCCACGGCGATCTCGCCTTCAGGCTCCAGCTCTGGCTCGTCCAACGCCGAGGCTTCGGCGTGTTCGAACTGCATGCGGGCGGCCAATGCTTCGGCTTCCTGACGCAGGCGGGCTTCTTCTTCGATCGGGTCTTCGCGGCGTACCTGAACGTGGGACAGCACACGAATGGTGTCGCGCTTGATCGAGTCCAACAGCTCCTGGAACAGGGTGAAGGACTCGCGCTTGTATTCCTGCTTCGGGTTCTTCTGCGCGTAACCACGCAGGTGAATACCGTGGCGCAGGTGATCCATGGTCGACAGGTGGTCTTTCCACAAATCGTCCAGCACGCGCAGCAAGATTTGCTTCTCGAAGGTACGCAGGGCTTCGGCGCTGGCCGCGTCTTCCTTCTCGTTGTATGCCTTCAGCAACTCTTCGAGGATGCGCGCGCGTAGCGGCTCTTCGTAGAGCTGGGCGTCGTCATCGAGCCACTGCTGGATTGGCAGTTTGATGCTGAAATCGTTGAACAGCGCGTTTTCCAGGCCGCTGACGTCCCACTGCTCGGGCAGCGATTGCGGCGGAATATGCTGGTTGATGGTGCTATCCAGTACTTCCTGACGGAACTCGGCGATGGTTTCGCCCACTTCGCTGGAAGCCAGCAAGCTGTTGCGCATGTGGTAGATCACTTTGCGCTGTTCGTTGGCGACGTCGTCGAATTCCAGCAGTTGCTTACGCATGTCGAAGTTACGACCTTCAACCTTGCGCTGCGCTTTTTCGATGGCGTTGCTGACCATACGGTGTTCGATGGCTTCACCGGACTGCATGCCCAGGGCCTTCATAAAGTTCTTCACCCGGTCAGAGGCGAAGATACGCATCAGGTTGTCTTCCAGCGACAGGTAGAAGCGGCTCGAGCCTGGGTCGCCCTGACGGCCGGAACGGCCACGCAGTTGGTTGTCGATACGGCGCGATTCGTGGCGTTCGGAAGCAATTACATGCAAACCACCGGACTCAATAACCAGTTGGTGACGCTTGTGCCAGTCAGCCTTGATTTGCGCGATCTGCTCTTCGCTAGGGTTTTCCAGCGCCGCGACTTCAACTTCCCAGTTACCGCCGAGCAAGATGTCGGTACCACGACCGGCCATGTTGGTGGCGATGGTCAGTGCGCCTGGGCGACCGGCCTGGGCGATAATTTCGGCTTCTTTTTCGTGGAATTTGGCGTTGAGGACTTTGTGCTCAATACCTTCCTTGTCGAGCAGCTTGGACACGTATTCCGAGCTATCGATAGAGGCGGTACCCACCAGAATCGGCCGGCCAACGGCCTGGCTTTCTTTGATGTCGGCCACAATGGCAGCGTATTTCTCTTCCTGGGTCAGGTACACTAGGTCGTTGAAGTCTTTACGCGCCAACGGCTTGTTCGGCGGAATCACGACAACCGGCAGACCGTAGATCTGATGGAACTCGAACGCTTCGGTGTCAGCTGTACCGGTCATACCTGACAGCTTGTTGTACAAGCGGAAGTAGTTCTGGAAGGTAGTGGAAGCCAGGGTCTGGCTCTCAGCCTGAATATTCAGACCTTCTTTCGCTTCGATAGCCTGGTGCAGGCCTTCGGACAAACGACGACCCGGCATAGTACGGCCGGTGTGCTCATCGACCAGCAAGACCTGGTCGTTCTGCACGATGTATTCAACGTTGCGGTGGAACAGCTTGTGCGCACGCAGGCCGGCATACACGTGGGTCAGCAGACCGAGGTTATGCGCCGAGTACAGGCTCTCACCTTCGGCCAGGAGGCCGGCGTGGGTGAGCATGTCTTCAATGAACTGGTGACCGGCTTCGTTGAGTTCAACCTGACGGGTTTTCTCGTCAACGGTGTAGTGGCCTTCCTGGGTCACCACGCCTTCCACTTCCTCGATGTGTTGCTTGAGGCGCGGAATCAGCAGGTTGATCTGCATATACAGCTTGGAGCTGTCTTCGGCTTGGCCGGAGATGATCAACGGGGTACGGGCTTCGTCGATCAGGATGGAGTCGACTTCGTCGATTACGGCGAAGTTGAGTTCGCGCTGGAATTTCTCTTCAACGCTGAACGCCATGTTGTCGCGCAGGTAGTCGAAGCCGAATTCGTTGTTGGTGCCGTAGGTGATATCAGCAGCGTAAGCGGCGCGCTTTTCTTCTGGCGGCTGAAACGGGCTGACGATGCCAACGGACAAACCGAGGAATTCATACAGCGGACGCATCCAGTTGGCGTCGCGGCGGGCCAGATAGTCGTTCACGGTAACCACGTGTACGCCTTTGCCGGAAAGCGCGTTGAGGTACACGGCCAAGGTACCCACCAGGGTTTTACCTTCACCGGTACGCATCTCGGCAATCTTGCCTTCGTGCAGTGTTGCACCACCAATGAGCTGGACGTCGAAGTGACGCATACCCATTACCCGCTTGCCCGCTTCACGGGCCACGGCAAAGGCTTCTGGCAGCAATTGGTCGAGGGTTTCGCCTTTGGCCAGACGGGCCTTGAACTCTTCGGTCTTGGCACGCAATTGTTCGTCAGACAGAGCCAGCATTTGCTCTTCGAACGAATTGGCGGCTTGCACCACCTTCTGCATGCGCTTTACTTCGCGCTCGTTCTTGCTTCCAAAGAGTTTCTTTAACAAAGGCGCAAACATATCGGCAGGATCTTCCACACATATGGATGGAGGGCGGCCCCGTGAGTCGCCCGCGCAGCCTTCATGGCTGCTTGCGAAGCCGGCATTCTACCCGGATTCGTTATTGAGGAAAGTAGCGTTGTTGCCTAGTGCCAGCACTACATGCTTTCACTACGCCCCGTTGGGTGATCGACTACAAAATTGACTGTTCAGTCTGCTTGTTGTCGACGCAAAACCCGGCCCGTTACAACTTGCAAACAATTCCAAGGTTTCTATATGGGGGCACTTTCAGCTCAATCAAGCCCCCATATCATTGGCCTTCAGAGCGAGTGTCCGCCCGCTTCTGCTAACATGCCTCACCCCCATCTGTAGACCATTTGCCATGGCTTTCCGCCCCCTGCCCGCCAAAGGCCACACCGCGCTGCTACGCGATGCCAAACCGTTGCAGGCTTTGATAAATCAGGCTCACCGCTTGGATCATCTACAGCGCCTGGTGGAAAGCCAATTGCAACCGGCAGCGCGCGAACACTGCCACGTGGCCTCCTGGCGCGAAGGCTGCCTGCTACTGATTGTCACAGACGGCCATTGGGCCACACGTCTGCGTTATCAGCAGCGCCGTCTGGAACGGCAACTACAGGCGTTAGAGCCGTTTCGTAACCTCAACCGCATTCTGTTCAAAGTGCAGCCGCGAGTCGGTGTCGCCAAGCTTCGCGGGCACACCATGACGCTTTCCACGGAAACGGCCGAAGGTATTCAGGAAGTGGCTGAAGGAATTAGCGACCCTGGCTTGCGTGCAGCATTGGAGCGGTTGGCGCGCCATGGGAAAGATCCAGCTCCGTAGGCCTTATGCCCAACCGCGGCCCATAAAAAAAGCCACCCGAAGGTGGCTTTAAAAACAGCAAAAACTAAGGAGAGGTATTACTCAACCCGCAGCAACGGGTCGCATATACGAAATCGGCGCGCTCTTCACGTCGTCGAAAGTCACCACTTCCCAAGCGTCACGTTGCTCAATCAAGGTGCGCAACAGACGGTTGTTCAGCGCGTGTCCCGACTTAAAGCCGTGGAACTCGCCAATCAAGCTGTTACCCAGCAGATAGAGGTCGCCGATAGCGTCGAGGATTTTGTGTTTGACGAATTCGTCCTCATACCGCAGGCCGTCTTCGTTAAGCACGCGAAACTCATCAACCACGATGGCATTTTCTACGCTGCCGCCGAGTGCCAGGTTCTGCGAACGCAGGAACTCGATGTCACTCATAAAACCAAACGTCCGCGCACGGCTCACTTCTTTTACAAAGGAGGTGCTTGAGAAATCCACGCTCGCGCTCTGGGTGCGATTGCGGAAAACCGGGTGATCGAAGTCGATTTCGAAACTCACCTTAAAGCCATCGAAAGGAACGAAGGTGGCGCGCTTGTCGCCCTCTACTACCGTCACTTCGCGAAGGATACGGATGAATTTCTTCGCCGCTTCCTGCTCTTGCAGACCCGCTGATTGAATCAGGAATACGAAGGGGCCAGCGCTACCGTCCATAATCGGCACTTCGGACGCCGAGAGCTCGACGTAGGCGTTATCGATGCCCAGGCCAGCCATGGCCGAAAGCAGGTGCTCTACGGTGTCCACTTTCACATCACCATTGACCAAGGTGGTCGACATGGTGGTTTCACCGACATTCTCGGCCCGCGCGCGAATTTCTACGACGGGGTCCAAGTCGGTGCGACGAAACACGATACCGGTGTCAACCGGTGCCGGCTTGAGGGTCAGGTAAACCTTCTCCCCAGAATGCAGGCCGACGCCGGTCGCGCGGATGATGTTCTTAAGGGTGCGTTGTCTGATCATGGATTGGCCGCTATAACACTAGTTGCGAATTGTTTTCAACAATGGCCGGGGATAATACCAGACCCGGCCTGTGCTGAACACCAATCACCCCAATACTCCTGATACATTTCATTAATCAGCCTGGCGACGCAGGAATGCCGGGATATCCAGGTAATCCAGATCGTCTTGCGCATTCAGCTTGGCTGCAGCAGCCGCGCCGGCGTGAGCCTGGTTGCGCATAACGGTCGGACGATCCAGATCACGGTAGTTCACCGCAGGCTGTTCATTACGGGGTGCAGCAGCCGAAGGCATGGCAGCGGTTTGCACGGTGTTGTCGATAACCTTGACCGGCTTCTCGATTTTCGCGCCCAGGCCGGTGGCCACAACGGTCACGTGCAGTTCGTCGCGCATATCCGGATCGATCACGGTGCCCACTTTCACAGTGGCGTGCTCGGAAGCGAACTGCTCAATGATGTTACCCACGTCGGAGTACTCACCCAGGGACAGGTCAGGACCGGCGGTGATGTTCACTAGAATGCCGCGCGCGCCTTGCAGGTTTACGTCTTCCAGCAGCGGGTTGCGGATCGCCGCTTCGGTGGCTTCACGTGCACGGTTCGGACCGCTGGCGCAGCCAGTGCCCATCATCGCCATGCCCATTTCGCTCATCACGGTTTTCACGTCGGCGAAGTCGACGTTGATCATGCCTGGACGCTTGATGATGTCGGAGATACCGCGAACAGCACCCGCCAGTACATCGTCAGCCTTGGCGAAAGCCGACAACAGGCTCGCGTCTTTGCCGAGAATAGTCAGCAGTTTTTCGTTAGGAATGGTGATCAGCGAGTCCACGCTGAGCGACAGCGCGCGGATGCCTTCTTCGGCAATCAGCATGCGCTTGCGACCTTCGAACGGGAACGGACGGGTCACCACCGCAACGGTGAGGATGCCCATTTCCTTGGCCACTTCAGCAATGATTGGCGCCGCACCGGTACCGGTACCGCCACCCATGCCAGTGGTGATAAAAACCATATCGGTGCCTTGCAGCACTTCAGCGATACGCTCGCGGTCTTCCATGGCAGCCTGACGGCCGACTTCCGGGTTGGCACCAGCGCCCAACCCCTTAGTTACACCGGTGCCCAGTTGCAGCACGGTACGCGCGCCGACATTTTTCAATGCCTGGGCGTCGGTGTTGGCGCAGATGAACTCAACGCCTTCAATGTTGTTTTTCGCCATATGGTTAACAGCGTTACCGCCGCCGCCACCCACGCCAATTACCTTGATAACTGCGCTTTGCGGGATATTGTCTACGAGCTCGAACATGGTCCCCTCTCCTTTGCTTTTCTAGTTGTAACGCCTACAGCACGTGCGGTTTAACATCAAAAATTGCCTTGGACCCAGCGTTTCAGCCGCTCCAGTACAGGTGTCTTTGGTTCATCGTTGTAGCTGCTGCTACCGCCCGACAGCGAAATGCCGTCGAACTGCTTTTGCAGCCCGTACATGAGCAAGCCCACGCCGGTCGAATAAATCGGGTTGTGCACCACATCGGCCAGGCCCTTGATGCCTTGCGGCATGCCCAGGCGCACGGGCATATGGAAAATCTCTTCGGCCAACTCCACCGCGCCTTCCATTTTCGAGGTGCCGCCGGTGAGTACGATGCCGGCCGGAATCAGGTCTTCGTAGCCGCTGCGGCGCAGTTCGGCTTGCACCAAGGTGAACAGCTCGTCGTAACGCGGCTCGACCACTTCGGCCAGTGACTGACGCGATAGGTCGCGCGGCGGACGATCACCCACGCTTGGCACTTTGATGGTTTCGCCAGCGCCGGCCAGTTTGGCCAGGGCGCAGGCGTAGCGAATTTTGATTTCTTCGGCGTACTGCGTCGGCGTACGCAGGGCCATGGCGATGTCATTGGTGACTTGGTCGCCGGCAATTGGAATTACCGCTGTGTGGCGAATCGCGCCTTCGGTAAAGATGGCGATATCGGTGGTGCCGCCGCCGATATCCACCAGGCACACGCCCAGCTCTTTCTCGTCGTCAGTCAGCACCGCATACGCCGACGCAAGCTGCTCAAGAATGATGTCGTCCACTTCCAGACCGCAGCGGCGCACGCATTTTTCGATGTTCTGCGCCGCGTTCACCGCGCAAGTCACCACATGCACCTTGGCTTCCAGGCGCACGCCCGACATACCCAGCGGCTCACGCACGCCTTCCTGGTTGTCGATCACATAGTCCTGCGGCAGCGTGTGCAGTACGCGCTGGTCAGCCGGAATGGCTACGGCCTGGGCGGCGTCGAGCACGCGTTCCAGGTCGGCCTGGCTGACTTCACGGTCGCGAATGGCGACGATGCCGTGGGAGTTGAGGCTGCGGATATGGTTGCCGGCCACGCCGACAAAGGCCGAGTGAATACGGCAGCCAGCCATCATCTGCGCTTCCTCGATGGCGCGCTGAATCGACTGCACGGTGGATTCGATATTCACCACCACGCCCTTTTTCAGGCCGCGCGAGGGGTGCGTACCGATACCAACGATTTCCAGCTGGCCGTCAGCCGTAACCTCGCCCACCAGCGCCACCACTTTGGAGGTGCCGATGTCCAGGCCTACGATCATCTTGCCGCTCTGCACGTTTGCCATGTTGCTGCCTTCTCCTAATTCACTTCTGTGCGACGGGTTTGTCCGTCGCCGGCGCAATCGGTTCACGCCACGCAACGGCCAAGCCGTTGGAGTAACGCAGGTCAATGCGCGAAATATTGGCGATCTGGTCTTTCAAGCTCTTGTCGTAGATGGTCACGAAGCGGCGCATCTTCTCCACCAAGTGGTCCCGACCGAGTAACAATTCGACACTTTGTCCGGTGCTGTTCACCCCGGTGGAGAGAAACCAG
This sequence comes from Pseudomonas sp., assembly GCF_037994325.1. Classification (GTDB taxonomy): domain Bacteria; phylum Pseudomonadota; class Gammaproteobacteria; order Pseudomonadales; family Pseudomonadaceae; genus Aquipseudomonas. The sequence goes on along the minus strand of NZ_JBBNAH010000253.1, from coordinate 14,906 downwards.
CTACCGCGTTCACGTAACTCCAGGCGCGCCACCGAAAAGCCCAGCGGCCGCAGCATCTGGCTGAGCATCTGGTAGTGCTGCATCACCTGTTCCTGCGCGCGTTGCGGCCCGACCAACTGCGGCAGGTTTTCGTAGTTGGCCAGCTCACGCGGCGTAAACGCCTGACCTTGGTTGTTAAGCAGCGCTTCGTCACCCCAACGGGCGACTGGCAATTGCTCTTCCAGGGAAATGCTCACGGTGTCGGGCCATACGCGGCGCACTTCGGCGTGGGCAATCCAGGGCATCTGTTCCAGCTCGGCACGCATGCCGGCGAGGTCAACGGTAAAGAAGCTCGAGGCCACATACGGCGCGATACGCTGCTGCACCGCTTGCTGACTGATATAGCTCAACTCGCCCTGTACGCTGATTTTGGCAATCGGCCGATCGGCATAGGGCAACAACTCTTGCGCTGCTTCGTAGGTGGCAAAACCCAGCACCAGCAACAGCACCGGCCAGAGCACGCGCTTGATTGCCGAAAAGCTTGGCTTGGGCACGCGTACCGACAACGGTTCTTTCGCCACCATCCGGCTGGCACCCCGCTGCGCCGGCTTGCGTGGCAAAGCGCCGCGGCCGGGAACAGGTTGCTGATGACGGAGGGTTGCGCCGTGCATGGTCTTAACCTCGTGCCTCAACGCTGTCGGAAAGAATCGCCACGACCAGTTGCTGGAAATCCAGCCCTGCTGCGCGAGCGGCCATTGGCACCAAGCTGTGATCGGTCATGCCGGGCACGGTGTTTACTTCCAGCAGCCAGAACGTGCCGGCGCTGTCTTGCATCACGTCCGCACGCGCCCAGCCCTGAATACCGATGGCATCGCAGGCACGCGCGGTGAGGTCTTTGAGTTCCTGTTCTTTGGCCGCGTCCAGCCCGCAAGGAATGCGGTACTGGGTGTCATTGGCCAGGTACTTGGCGTCGTAGTCGTAGAACGTGTGCGGGGTGCCCAGGCCAATCGGTGGCAGCACTTCACCGCGCAGCACGGCGATGGTGTATTCGGGGCCGTGAATCCACTGCTCAACCAGAACTTGTGAGTCGTAGGTGGCGGCGTCTTGCCAAGCTTTGATCAGCTCATCGACGTCGTTCACTTTGGCCATGCCGATACTGGAACCTTCATGCGCCGGTTTGACGATCAGCGGGAAGCCCAGTTCCGCAGCAGCCGACCGGCAGTCATCGGCACTGGCCAATACCGCGTGACGCGGCGTGGACAGGCCCAGGCTTTGCCAGACTTGTTTGGTGCGCAGTTTGTCCATTGCCAGCGCCGAGGCCAGTACACCGCTACCGGTGTACGGAATGCCCAGGCATTCGAGCAGGCCCTGCATGCTGCCGTCTTCGCCGCCACGGCCGTGCAGCACGATAAAGGCGCGATCAATTTTTTCGCTGACCAGGCGCTGCAAGAAGTCATCACCAACATCAATGCCAAAGGCGTCGACGCCAGCGGCCAGCAATGCTTCCAGTACGGCGGCGCCGGACTTCAGCGACACCGGACGCTCAGCGCTCTTACCGCCAAACAACACGGCGACACGGCCGAAGGCTTCAGGGGCCAGGTTGGCTGCTAACAGGCGACTCATTTCTTACTCCCGCCAGCGGCTACGGCGCCGGCAAACAACGGGCTCTGCAACAACTGCGGCGCCAGGCCACCGATATCCCCTGCGCCTTGGCACAGCAAGATGTCGCCAGCGCGCAGCAACGGTTTAACAATCGGCGCCAGCTCAGTGCCACGCTCGATATAGATAGGGTCCAGTTGGCCGCGTTGGCGGATGCTGTGGCACAGCTGACGGCTATCGGCGCCGGGAATCGGCTCCTCGCCTGCTGGGTACACTTCCATCAGCAGCAGCACATTGGCGTCGGCCAGCACCTGCACAAAGTCGTCGTACAGGTCGCGGGTGCGGCTATAGCGGTGCGGCTGGTAGACCATCACCAAGCGGCGCTCAGGCCAGCCACCGCGTACGGCTTTAATGACCGCCGCCACTTCGCGCGGATGGTGACCGTAGTCATCCACCAACATCACATTGCCGCCTTCGACCGGCAGTTCGCCGTACACCTGAAAGCGCCGACCGACGCCCTGGAAGCACGACAAGCCCTGCACGATGGCTTCATCACTGAGGCCTTCATCGGTGGCGATGGCTATAGTGGCCAGCGAGTTCAGCACGTTGTGGTTGCCCGGCATATTCACCGACACATCCAACGGCTCACGGCCAGCACGCAGCACAGTGAAGTAAGTCAGCATGCCTTCCTGGCGCAGATTGATGGCGCGCACGTCAGCGTCTTCGCTCAGGCCATAGGTCATGGTTGGGCGTTTAACCTGGGGCAGAATTTCCCGCACGACCGGATCATCAACGCACACCACGGCCAGGCCGTAGAACGGCAGGTTGTGCAGGAACTCGACGAAGGTTTTCTTCAACTTATTGAAGTCACCCTCGTAGGTGCTCATATGGTCCATGTCGATATTGGTGACCACGGCCACCATCGGCTGCAGGTGCAGAAAGCTGGCGTCGCTTTCATCGGCTTCGGCTACTAAGTAGCGGCTGGTGCCGAGCTGGGCGTTGGTGCCAGCAGCATTCAGGCGGCCACCGATCACAAAGGTCGGGTCCAGGCCTGCAGCGGCAAACACCGAAGCAATCAGACTGGTGGTAGTGGTTTTGCCATGGGTACCGGCAACGGCAATGCCGTGGCGATAACGCATCAGCTCGGCGAGCATTTCGGCGCGCGGGACGATTGGAATGCGACGCTCCAGAGCGTTGGCCACTTCCGGGTTAGCGGTATTGATGGCGCTGGACACCACCAGCACGTCGGCGTGCTGCGCGTTCTCGGCACGGTGACCGATAAACACTTGGGCGCCAAAATTCTGCAGGCGTTCGGTAACGGCCGAACCCTTGATGTCGGAACCGGAGACGTCATAGCCCAGGTTCAACAACACCTCGGCAATACCGCACATACCGGCGCCACCGATACCCACGAAGTGGATACGACGGATACGGCGCATTTCTGGCTGCGGAAAGGCTTTCTGGCTCTCAACCACGGGCCACCTCCAGGCAAATATCCACCACGGTGCGGGTCGCGTCGGGCTTGGACAGGCGCCGCGCGGTACTGCCCATGTAAATCAAACGTTCCGGATGCATCAAAACCTCGGTCAGGCGCTCGGCCAATTCGGCGGCGCCAGTAGTCGCTTGCGGCAGCAGGAAGGCAGCGCCCTCCCGAGCCAGATAATCGGCGTTGCGGGTCTGGTGATCGTCGATGGCGTGCGGCAAAGGCACCAGCATCGACGGCAGACCTGCTGCAGCCAGTTCACTCACGGTCAGTGCGCCTGCGCGGCACACCACCAGATCGGCCCAGGCGTAAGCGCCGGCCATGTCTTGAATAAAGGGCGCAACGTGCGCTTGGACACCAGCGGCCTGATAACGGTCCGCCGTCACTTCATCGTGATTTTTGCCGGACTGGTGCACCACTTCCGGACGAATTTCCGCCGCTACTTCACGCAGCGCTTCGGGCAGTAATTTGTTCAACGGTTCAGCGCCGAGGCTGCCGCCGAGAATCAGCAAACGCGGCTTGCGCCCTTGCAGGGTGAACCGCGGCGTTTCAATAAACAGTTCTTCGCGCACCGGGTTGCCGGTGGTGCGGCGTTTTGGCGAGGCCGCGAAGGTATTGGGGAAGGCTTCGCACACGCGGCTGGCGAAACGCACCAGGCTTTTGTTGGCGGTGCCGGCCACGGCGTTTTGCTCGTGAATAATCAATGGCACGCCGGCCATTTTCGCCGCCAGGCCGCCAGGGCCAGTGACATAACCACCCAAGCCCAACACGCACACAGGCTTCAATTTTTTCACGATACGGCGCGCCTGGAACAACGCACGCACCAGGCTGAACGGTGCTTTCAACAGGTTAAGGAAGCCTTTGCCACGCAGGCCGGCGACGTTAATCCGGTGCAGCTCAAGGCCGGCATTGGGCACCAGCTCGTTTTCGATGCCGCGCGGCGTGCCGAGCCAGTGCACGGTATAACCGCGCGCCTGGAATTCACGGGCACAGGCCAGGGCTGGGAATACGTGGCCGCCGGTACCGCCGGCCATAATCAAAACGTTAGCGGCCATGGACCACCTCCTCAGGCGCATCACTGCGTTTGGGCAAGTCCTCGGCGAAATCACTTTCGACGAAATCAACATCTTCACTGCCCAGGATGGTGCGGCGTTCCCACTCAATACGCAGCAGCAAGCCCAGGCAGGCACAGCAAATCACCAACGAGCTGCCGCCGTAGCTGAGGAACGGCAAGGTCAAGCCCTTGGTCGGCAACAGACCGACGTTTACGCCGATGTTGATCAGGAACTGGCCGACCCACAAAAACGCCAGGCCGTAGGCCACATAAGCAGAGAAAAACTGCTTGGCTTTTTCCGCCCACAAGCCGATGTACAGCGCCCGCACAGTGACAAATACAAACAGCGCCACCGTGGCCAGTGCGCCAACCAAACCAAGCTCTTCTGCCAGTACCGAATACACAAAGTCGGTGTGCGCTTCGGGCAGGTAAAACTGCTTCTGGATGCTGTTGCCCAGGCCCACGCCCAACCACTGGCCGCGCCCGAACGCGATCAGCGCCTGGGTCAGCTGGTAGCCGGAGCCGAATTGGTCAGCCCAGGGGTCGGTAAAGGTCACCAAACGCGCCATCCGATACGGCTGCGCTTGCACCAGCACAAATACGGCGCCAATGGCCAAGGCCACCATCAGCGAGAAGCGGAACAGGCCAACGCCGCCGAGGAACAACATGGCCGCCGCAGCACCCATCAGTACCACGGTGGCACCGAAGTCCGGCTCCATCAGCAGCAGGCCAGCCATCGGCAGCAGCACCACAAAGGGCTTGAAGAAGCCGGCCCAGCTTTCGCGCACTTCTTCCTGACGACGCACCAGGTAGCCGGCGAGATAAATCACGGCGAAAACCTTGGCGATTTCCGAAGGCTGCACGTTAAACGCGCCAAAGCCGATCCAGCGCATCGAACCGTTCACTTCGCGGCCAATACCCGGCACCAACACCAACACCAACAAGCCAAAGGCCGCCACCAGCAAGGTGCCGCCCATGCGCTGCCAGGTGGCCATTGGAATCACCAGCATCAGGCCCGTGGCGCCCAGCCCAATGACCATATAAATGACGTGGCGGATCATGTGGTAGAACGGATTGCCAGTCTGCACCGCCGCCACTTCCGAGGACGCCGAAGTGATCATCACCAAGCCCAGGCCGAGCAATGCCAGGCAACCGGCCAGCAGCGGGAAGTCGAGGTCGATACCACGGCGGCTAAACAGCGGCGATGGGTAGGGGCGCAGGATGCTGAGCAGGCGGGCGAGCATCAGTTCAGCCCTCCCACGGCGGCGGCAAACAGGCGGCCGCGCTCTTCAAAGTTTTTAAACATATCCAGGCTGGCGCAGGCCGGCGACAGCAACACAGCGTCGCCGCTCTGCGCCAACTCAGCCGCCTTGGCCACCGACTCATCCAGGCTCTGTACGCGAATCAGCGGCACACCGGTATCGGCCAACACATCAGCCAGCAACGGTGCGTCGCGACCGAGCAAAATCACCGCGCGGCAATGGGCGGCGACCGGGGCACACAGGGCAGAGAAGTCCGCGCCTTTGCCATCACCGCCGGCCACCAGCACCAGCTTGCCGCTGATATCCGCGCCCAGGCCTTCGATGGCAGCCAAAGCGGCACCAACGTTGGTGGCTTTGGAGTCGTCGTAGTAGCTCACGCCGTTGCGCTCACGCAGCCACTGGCAACGGTGCGCCAGGCCGGTAAAGTTGCGCAGCGCTTGCAGCATTGGTTCGAACGGCAGGCCAACCGCATGACCAAGGGCCAATGCGGCCAGCGCGTTGGCCTGGTTATGGCCACCACGGACTTTCAGCTCGCTAGTGGGCATCAAGGTATTGAATTCGAAGGCCAGGTATTTTTCGCCCTGCTCTTCCAGCAGGCCGAAGCCTTTGAAGTCCGGCTTGTTCAGGCCAAAGGTCCAGCATGGGGTGTTTTCGCCAATCAGCGGACGGGACAAACCGTCCTGGCGATTGACCACCACCTGTCGCGCGCCACGGAAGATCCGGTGCTTGGCCAAGTGATAGGTCGGCAGCCCGCTGTAGCGGTCCATATGGTCTTCGCTGATATTCAGCACGGTGGCCACTTCAGCGTTGAGCTGGTCAGTGGTTTCCAGTTGGAAGCTGGACAGCTCAATGACGTACAGCTCAACGTCATCGCTTAGCAGGTCGAGGGCCGGTGTGCCGAGGTTGCCGCCCACCGCCACGCGTTTACCGGCTGCAGCGGCCATTTCGCCGACCAGGGTGGTGACGGTGCTTTTCGCGTTGGAGCCGGTGATGGCCACAATCGGCGCCTTGGCATGGCGAGCGAACAATTCGATATCGCCCAGCAGCTTCACGCCACGAGCAGCGGCCGCTTGCAGCGCCGGGGTGGCCAAGGCCAAACCTGGGCTCACATACAGCTCATCGGCGCGGCACAAGAACTCAACGTCCAATTCGCCACAACGCACTTCCACCTGCGGGTACTGGGCGCGAATGGCGGCCAGCTCCGGCGGGTTCTCGCGTGTATCAGCCACGGCAAAGCGGATGCCCTGGCGCGCGAGGAAGCGCACCAGGGACATGCCGCTCTTGCCGAGGCCGACAACGATGCGGAAGTGGTCAGAAGCGATGAGGCTCATCTTATCCTTGGTCCTTAACGCAGTTTCAGAGTGGCAAGGCCGATCAACACCAAAATCACGGTGATGATCCAGAAGCGCACAATCACGCGCGGCTCGGGCCAGCCTTTCAATTCAAAGTGGTGGTGGATCGGCGCCATGCGAAATACGCGCTTGCCGGTGAGCTTGAACGACGCCACCTGGATAACCACCGACAGGGTCTCCATCACAAACACGCCGCCCATAATGAACAGCACGATTTCCTGGCGAACGATTACGGCGATGGTGCCCAGCGCTGCGCCCAAGGCCAGCGCGCCGACGTCGCCCATAAACACTTGCGCCGGGTAGGTGTTAAACCAGAGAAAGCCCAGGCCGGCACCAACCAGCGCCGAGCAGAACACGATCAGCTCACCGGCACCCGGTACGTAGGGAATCAGCAGGTAATCGGCGAATTTGATGTTGCCCGACAGGTAGCAAAAAATGCCCAGGGCGCCGCCCACCATCACGGTCGGCATAATCGCCAGGCCGTCGAGGCCGTCAGTCAGGTTGACCGCGTTGCTGGAGCCAACGATCACAAAGTAGGTCAGCACCACAAAGCCAACGCCCAGCGCGATGCTGGCGTCTTTGAATACCGGGATGATCAGAGTGGTTTCCACCGCGCTTGGCGCAGTCATATAAAGGAACACTGCCGCGCCCAGACCAAACACCGATTGCCAGAAATACTTCCAACGGCTCGGCAGACCTTTCGAATTCTTTTCGATCACTTTGCGGTAGTCATCCACCCAGCCGATGCCACCGAACAGCACCGTAACCAGCAGCACCACCCACACATAACGGTTGGCCAGGTCGGCCCACAACAAGGTGCTGATAGCGATGGCCGACAAGATCAGCGCGCCACCCATGGTCGGCGTGCCGGATTTGCTCAGGTGCGATTGCGGACCGTCGTTACGTACTGCCTGGCCGATTTGGCGAATCTGCAGGGTACGAATCATCCATGGACCCAGCCACAGCGACAGCGACAGCGCGGTCAATACCCCGAGAATCCCGCGCAGGGTCAGGTATTGGAAGACCGCGAAGCCCTTGTAGAACTGTTGCAGGTACTCGGCCAACAGCAGCAGCATTTAATGACTCCCCTGAGTGCCGCACAAAGCCGCGACGACGTTTTCCATCGCCGCGCTGCGCGAGCCTTTAATAAGAATGGTGGTGTCGCCAGGCTCAGCAGAGACGGCAGCAATCAGGCTGGCCTGATCGGCAAAGTGCTGGCCATTGGCACCGAAGGCGGCCACGGCATGGGCCATATTCGGGCCGACGGCATAAAGAGCATCGACTTTCCCGGCGGCGTAAGCGCCGACATCGCGGTGGCCCTGCTCGGCCCACTCGCCCAATTCGCCAATATCGCCCAAGACCAGAACGGTCCGGCCGGAGAAGGCCGCGAGTATATCAATGGCGGCGCACATGGAAGTCGGGTTGGCGTTGTAGGTATCGTCGATCACCCGCGCACCATTGGTCGCCAACTGCGCTACGGCGCGGCCTTTGACCGGCTGCACGTTTGCAAGGCCGGCGGCAATACTGACCAACGGCACACCCAGCGCAGCGGCGGCAGCGGCTGACGCCAAAGCATTGGCGACGTTATGGGTGCCAAGTAGATTGAGCTGCACCCGGGCACTGCCCTGGGCGCTGTTTAGCGTGAAGAACGGGCAGCCACGGGCGTCGCGACCGACGTCGCTGGCGTATACATCGGCCTCGCTGTTGCTCAGGGCAAAGGTGCGCACCTGGCGTTGGCCAGCACGCTGCTTCCAGATGGCAAAGGCTTTGTCGTCAAGGTTGAGCACGGCAATGCCGTCGGCGCCGAGGCCATCGATGATTTCGCCTTTGGCTTCGACAATTTTGTCAGCGCCGCCGAACTCACCGATGTGGGCAGTACCGGCATTGTTCAACACCGCTACCTGGGGCTTGGCCAGGTTAACGGTGTAAGCGATCTCGCCGACGCGGTTGGCGCCCAGCTCGATCACTGCGCCTTGGTGTTCTGCGCCCAATTCCAGCAGGGTCAGCGGAACGCCAAGGTCATTATTCAAGTTGCCACGGGTGGCCAACACTGGGCCGTTGCTGCCGGCGCGCAGAATGCTGGCGAGCATTTCTTTCACCGTGGTTTTGCCGCTGGAACCGGTGATCGCTGCCAGCGGACCGGTGTAGGCCTGACGGTTTAGCGCGCCCAGTTGGCCCAACGCCAAACGGGCATCGGCAACGACCAACTGCGGAATGCTCACACCCACGGTTTCGCGCTCAACCAGCGCCGCCACGGCGCCTTTCTGAGTGACTTCCTGCAGGTAGCTATGGCCGTCGAAACGCGGGCCAGTCAAGGCAACAAACAGTTGGCCAGGCTTGATCGCGCGGCTGTCAGTGCTGACCGCGCTAAAGGTCGCGTCGGCGCCAACCAGGCAGCCGTTCAAGGCACTGACCACTTCGCTTAGGCGCAAGGCTTTAAACATGGCTGGCCTCCCACGCCGCGAGGGCATTGGTGGCTTGATGCAGGTCGGAGAACGGCTGCCGTTCGCCGTTGATTTCCTGGTAATCCTCATGGCCCTTACCGGCCAGCACGATTACATCGCTGGCATCAGCACTGGCGATCAGTTGCGCAATCGCCTGGCCACGGCCATACACAAACTGCGCGTTTTCCGGCGTTTTAAAGCCAGCACGGATATCGGCAAAAATCTGCTCTGGCGCTTCGCTGCGCGGGTTGTCGTCGGTGACCATCACGCCATCAGCCAGACGCTCAACCACCTCGGCCATCAGTGGACGCTTGCCGCGATCACGGTCACCGCCACAGCCAAACAGGCACAGCAGTTTGCCGGTGGCATGCGGGCGCAAGGCGGTAAGGACTTTTTCCAGGGCATCCGGGGTATGGGCGTAATCGACCACCACCAGCGGTTTGTCGCCGCCACCCAAACGCTGCATACGGCCGGCCGGGCCTTCGAGCTTGGGCAGCACTTTGAGAATTTCGTCCAGCGGATAGTCCAGGCCCAGCAAGGCGCCAACCACACCGAGCACATTGCTCAGGTTGAAGCGGCCCAGCAAGGTGCTGCGCAGACTGCCCTCGCCCTTTGGCGTCACCAGCTTGGCGCGCACGCCGTGGTCGTCGAACACCGCTTCGCTGCAGTACAGGTAGGCGTTGCGGTCTTCCAGGCTGTAGGTAATCAGGCGCGACTCGTGGTGCTCGGCAGCCAGTTGGCGACCAAAGTCGTCATCCAGATTCAGCACCCGGCAACGCAGGCTCGGCCAGGCAAATAGCTTGGCCTTGGCGGCGCCGTACGCTTGCATGGAACCGTGGTAATCGAGGTGATCGCGCGACAGGTTGGTAAACACTGCCACGTCAAAGGCCAGGGCAGCGACGCGGCCTTGGTCCAGACCATGGGACGACACTTCCATGGCCACGGCGCGAGCGCCGGCTTGTTTCAGATTGGCCAGCACGGCCTGCACGCCAATCGGGTCGGGCGTGGTGTGGCGGCCTTGCTCCAGCTCATTGTGGAAACCGGTACCGAGGGTGCCAACGATGCCGCAGCGCTCGCCAAAATGATCCAGCGCCTGGGCAATCAGCTGACTGATGCTGGTTTTGCCATTGGTGCCGGTCACACCGACCAGGTGCAAGCCACGGCTCGGCTCGCCATAAAAACGCCCGGCGATGGCCGATAGTTGGCCAGCCAGGTTTTTCAGCGGCACCAACTCGGCGCTTTGCGCGGTAATGGCTTGCGCGCCTTCGGCTTCATAGGCCACGGCGGCAGCGCCACGGGCGATGGCATCAGCAATGTGCACGCGGCCGTCTTGCTGACCGCCAGGCACGGCAAGGAACAAATCGCCTGGGCGAACTTTGCGGCTGTCCAGGGTCAGCTCGCGGATCAACACCGAGCTTTGTGCTTGTGGCAGCAGTTGGTTCAGGGGCATTGGCATTAGCGCGCTAACTCCCGAGGAATAGTGATGGCCACGGCGGGCTGAACGTCGGCCGGGGTCAGGTTGTCCGGGGCAATGTTCATCAGGCGCAGGGCGCCGGCCATGACTTTGCCGAATACCGGAGCGGAAATCAGGCCGCCGAAATAGGCACCCGTGCTGGGCTCATCCACCACTACCACCATGGCGATACGCGGGTTGCTGATCGGCGCAAAGCCGGCGAACAACGAGCGGTAAGCGTTGGCGGTGTAGCCCTTGGTGCCAACGGTAGCTTTACGCGCGGTACCGGATTTACCGCCTACGTGGTAGGCCGGCACCTTGGCGCGGAACACGCCGCTTGGCGCTTCAACCACTTGCTGCAACATGCCTTGGATGGTTTTCGCCGTGGCTTCCGGAATTACCTGCACACCGTCCTGGCTGCGGCCATCGGCGCGGGTCATGGTCATTGGAATGGCACGGCCATTGTTGGCCAGCACGGCATAAGCGTGGGCCAGCTGAATGGCAGTAACCGACAGGCCGTAGCCGTAGGCCAAGGTCGCGGTTTCCGCTTTTGGCCAGATGCGGTGGTTGGGCAAGTTACCGACGCGCTCGCCAGGGAAGCCCAGGCCAGTGTCCTGACCCAGCCCGACTTGCTGCATAACGTTGTAAATCGGCTCGGCGCCGATATCGAAAGCAATCTTGCTGATGCCGACGTTACTGGACTTGATCAGGATGCCGGTCAAATCCAGCACGCCTTCGTTTTTGGACACGTCGCGGATGGTGTATTTGCCAATCTGCAAGGTGCCGGGATAAACATCAACGGTATCGGTCGGCTTCCAGCGCCCGCTTTCCAGCGCCGCACTCATGGAGAACGGTTTAACCGTGGAACCTGGCTCAAACACGTCGATCATGGCGCGGTTGCGCATCATCGCCGGTTGCAGGTTGCGCCGGTTGTTGGGGTTGTAAGTAGGCTGATTGACCATGGCCAGCACTTCGCCGGTCTTCACGTCGAGCATCACCAGGCTGGCACCTTTGGCGCCAAACTCGGTAACCACGTTGCGCAGCTCGCGGTGGGCCAGGTACTGCAGGCGCAGGTCGATGGACAGCGCCAGGGCCTTACCGGCTTTGGCGTTGCGGGTGACTTGCACGTCTTTAATCAAGCGGCCACGGCGGTCTTTCAACACTTCGCGCTTGCCGGGCACGCCAGACAGCCACTGGTCAAACGCCAATTCCACGCCCTCGCGGCCGTGGTCATCGATATCGGTAAAGCCAACCACGTGCGCGGTCACTTCGCCGGCCGGGTAGAAACGACGAAACTCCTCAATGGAGTAGACGCCTGGCACTTTGAGGTCGAGCACTGATTGGCCCTGTTCCGGGGTCAGCCCCCGCACCAGGTACATAAATTCGCGCCCGGCATTTTCCTCCAACCTGGCGGCGAACGCCTTTGGCTCTTGGCCTAACGCGGCGGCCAGTGCCGGCCAGCGGTCTTTGCCGGCTTGCAGCTCTTTACCGTTGGCCCACAGGGTGGTGACTGGCGTACTTACGGCCAGTGGCTCGCCATTGCGGTCGGTGATCAGGCCACGGTGCGCAGGAATAGGCACATGACGCACGCTACGGGCATCGCCTTGACCTTGCAGAAAAGCGTGGTCGAGCACTTGCAGGTCGATGATGCGCCAGCAAATAGCAGCCACCATCACGCCGAGCAACCCCAACACCACGCGGAAACGCCACGGATACAGTGCACCTTCAAGCTTCATCATGGCGCCACCATCCGCACTTCGGCAGGTTCGGGGATGCGCATTTTCAGCTGTTCGCTGGCCAGGGTTTCGATGCGGCTGTGGGCGGTCCAGGTACTTTGTTCAAGGATCAGACGGCCCCACTCGGCTTGCGCTTTGTCGCGCACACTGAGCTCGCCATACAAGGCGTTAAGCAGTTGGCGATTCCAGTGGGCGCTGTAGGACACAGCAATGGCCGAGACCAAAACGGCGACGAACAAGATCAGCAGCAACAGGCTGCCGCTCGGCAAAGGCTTGGCAAACGCCCGGCTCAACGCAACTTCTCCGCAACGCGCATCACCGCACTGCGTGAGCGCGGGTTGGCGGATTGCTCAGCGTCGGAGGGGAATTGCGCCTTGCCGATGGTTTTGATCTTTGGTTCAAAGCGTTCAACGCGCACGGGCAGATTGCGCGGCAGTTTATCGGCCTCGCCTTTTTCCAGACGACGCATAAAGAGTTTGACGATGCGGTCTTCCAACGAATGGAAGCTGATCACCACCAAGCGGCCGCCGACTTCCAGAGCATCCATGGCCGCAGCCAGGCCACGTTCCAGATCAGCCAGCTCGTTATTGACGTGGATGCGCAGCCCTTGAAAGGCGCGGGTCGCCGGGTTTTTACCCTTTTCCCACGCCGGGTTGGCGACTTTTAATACTTCCGCCAGATCAGCAGTACGCTCGAACGCGGCGACCTCACGGCGCGCGACAACTGCACGGGCCATGCGCTTGGCGAAACGTTCTTCGCCGTATTCCTTAAATACGCGGGCAATTTCTTCTTCCGGCGCGGTGGCGATGAACTGCGCAGCGCTGACCCCGCGGCTGGGGTCCATGCGCATGTCCAGCGGGCCATCATTCATAAAGCTGAAGCCGCGCTCGGCGTCGTCCAACTGCGGCGAGGACACGCCCAGGTCGAGCAAAATGCCGGACACCTTGCCGCTATCGCCGCGCTCCGCCACCGCTTCGCCCAGCTCAGCAAAGCTGCGCTGCACAACGACAAAGCGGCCGTCTTCGGCCGCCAGCTTCCCCCCAGTGGCAATTGCCAGAGGATCTTTGTCGAAACCGAGGAGCCGCCCACCTGGGCCAAGCTTCTCTAATATCAGCCGGCTGTGTCCGCCGCGGCCAAAGGTGCCATCCACATAGCAGCCGTCCGCACGCACGGCGAGAGCCTCTACGGCTTCATCGAGCAATACGGTGATATGGCCAAAGCCGCTGCTAGTTGGGGTTGTCACAGAATGAGATCACGCAATTCGTCCGGCAGACCGCCCGGCTGTTTAATGGCTGCCAGGTCCGCATCAGAGAGCGCGTTCCAGGCGTTTTCGTCCCACAGTTGAAACTTGTTGAGTTGCCCGACCAGCATCGCGTGCTTGTCCAGCTTGGCGTACTCGCGCAAACGCGGCGGCACCAGAAAGCGGCCAGCACTGTCGAGCTCGATATCCACCGCGTTACCAATCAGCAAACGCTGCAGGCGGCGGGTTTCTTCGCGCAGGGATGGCAGCTCACGCAGTTTGGTTTCGATGATTTCCCACTCAGGCAGCGGGTAGACACAGAGGCAGGGGTCAATGGCATCAATCGTGACGATAAGTTGGCCAGCCGAACGCGACACGATCTCGTCCCGATACCGACTTGGCATCGCGAGGCGCCCTTTGGCGTCGAGATTGATTGCGTTAGCTCCACGAAACACGACTGCGCTTCCCCTTTTTTATTAGCTTTCCATGCCCATAAAACCCACTTCGTACCACTTTGTACCACTTCGGCACACTATAGGAACGCAGCCACCCCACCGTCAAGGCGCGCTTGTAGGCAAAAATCCTTATGGGACGGTGATTTAGCGAAGTTTTTGCAGGTGAAAGAGGGGTGTTTAGCGGTCTTTTGACGGGTGCAGCCGAGCGAGTTCAAGGAGCTGCGCCTCGAACTTAAAGTAAAGTCTTAAGAGTAAGAATTTTTCGATCTGAGAAACGTAGCGACGGGAGGTAAAGCGCACAGCGGAAAAAGGAGGTGGAGAGTCGATCTGTAAGCCGGGTTCTGTCGAGGACAGTCATTCCTCTACGACGGCCATCACTGGACGTCTTTAGCAACCTACCCGGTTCCAGCGCGGGCCACGCCTAGGAACCCTATTTGGTCTTGCTCCGAGTGGGGTTTGCCTAGCCACGAACTGTTGCCAGACGTGCGGTGCGCTCTTACCGCACCTTTTCACCCTTACCGGCGCCGAAGCGCTTAGGCGGTTATTTTCTGTGGCACTTTCCGTAGGCTCACGCCTCCCAGGTGTTACCTGGCACTCCGCCCTATGGAGCCCGGACTTTCCTCCCCCCCATCTTGCGAACAAAATGAGGCAGCGACTGTCCAATCGACTCTCCGCCGCCTAGGGTAGCGGCAGCCTCCGTATAGAACAAGCCAATAAACTGTTATTGCCGCTCCAGGGCCACCTGATAGAGCAGGTTCTTGCGCACCCCGGTGATCTCCGCCGCCACGGCCGCCGCGCGTTTGAGCGGCATTTCCTTGAGCAGCAAATCGAGCACGCGCAAGGTTTGTG
>NZ_JBBNAH010000252.1:0-1177 GCF_037994325.1 Pseudomonas sp. | reverse complement strand
GGTGCGCACAGCACACCCACAAAACACACCGAGTAAAGCGCGAAACCAGGCCTCCAGCCTACGGAAAAAGCGCCCCCCTTCCCCCAATCATCAATCCCAGCAATACCAACTACCAACACCATGCGTTTCTCAACCCAGCCCCAGAAGCGGAAGCTTGGCCCCGAAGTCACTTAACTACCTACTGAGGAACACACCATGAAAACGTTAGCCACCGCCTCCCTGCTCACCGCCTTGTTAACCGGCAACGCCTTCGCTGCCGCCGACGTTAACCACAGCTACGACGCCGCGACCGCCAAACCCACCACCGAACAAAGCAAAACCCCCAAAGCCGACACCACCACCCAAGCCGTCGACAAAAAACTCGACAGCGAAGAACAACGCTGGGGCCAACCACGCTGGTGGCATTAATGGCTAAAACCACAACAAGGGCGCCAACTAGGCGCCCTTGTTGTTTCTGCACCGCGAGCGACCGCTGGTCCTGTTTATCGAACAACGCCAATTTGCCGCGACTCCACTTTTAGTAACCCAAATAAATGGAGCATCGATATGCGCAAATTACCTTTCTCTGCCTTGTTACTCAGCGGCCTGCTGGCCGCCTCTTCTACCACCCTGGTGATGGCCGCCACCGTCAGCCCCGGCAACGGCGTGGGCGGTGCCCCGGAAGCCGGCACCACCGGTGAAGGCACCGGCACTTCCAGCACTGGCGCCAACGCCCCTGGCACCGGCGCTGGCACTGGCGCGACCGGCACAGGCACCACTGGCACCGGCACCGGCCCTGCTGGCACGGGTACCGGCACCAGCGGAAACAGCACTGGAGGAACCGGCACGGGCGTCGGTACAGGCACCGGCACCACAGGCTCCGGCGCGGGTACAACCGGCACGGGTGGTGCCATGAGCCCGTCGGGTGGCAGCAGCGGTGGCAGCAGCGGTAGCAGCTCCGGTAGCGGCGGCACAGGCAGCGGTGGCACCGGTACTGGCGGCACTGGCACGGGCGGAACCGGTGGCGGCATGGGTGGCGGCGCTGGTGGTAGTGGCGGCGGCGCGGGTGGCGGCGCAGGCGGTTCTGGTGGAGCAGGCGGCGGTGCAGGTGGTGGCAGCTGATGCTTCACGCGGTAGCAATGGCCAGTGGGGTTTTCCCTTCTGGCCATTTTTTTGCCTGATTAATAGCGCACAACAC
>NZ_JBBNAH010000251.1:0-5956 GCF_037994325.1 Pseudomonas sp. | reverse complement strand
GGTGCGCACAGCACACCCTACGGACCGCAGGCCAGAAATAGTTAGGCGGTTTCCACTGTGGCGCCGATTTCGGCCTTCTGCGCTTTCATCACTTTGCGCATCTGCTCCACACCCCAGAGCACACGCTCCGGCGTAGCAGGGGCGTCGATCAGCGGTTGCACGCGGTAGTCAGCCAGGCTGGCGACCGCATCTTTGATTGCGCACCAGGCGGCGATGCCAAGCATAAAGGGCGGTTCGCCGACAGCTTTGGAGTGGAACACGGTGTCTTCCGGGTTTTTGCGGTTTTCCACCAGCTTCACGCGTAAGTCCAACGGCATATCGGCGATGGCCGGAATTTTGTAGCTGGCCGGACCATTGGTCATCAGCTTGCCTTTGGCGTTCCACACCAGCTCTTCCATGGTCAGCCAACCCAGGCCTTGCACAAAGGCGCCTTCTACCTGGCCGATGTCGATGGCCGGGTTTAGCGAGTTGCCCACGTCATGGAGGATGTCGCCGCGCAGGAATTTGTATTCGCCGGTCAGGGTATCGACGATCACTTCAATGCACGCCGCGCCATAGGCGAAGTAGTAAAACGGCCGGCCCGCGGCTTTGCTGCGGTCGTAGAAGATTTTCGGTGTACGGTAGAAGCCGGTGGAGGAGAGCGAAACTTGGCCGAAGTAGGCCTTCTGAATCATCTCTTCAAATGACAGGTACTGGTCACGCACACGCACCTGGCCGTTGCTGAATTCCACGTCTTCGGGCGTTACTTTGTATTCGCGGGTAAGGTAATCCACCAGGCGCGCCTTGATGGTTTCAGCCGCGTTTTTTGCCGCCATACCGTTCAAGTCGGCACCGCTGGAGGCGGCAGTCGGCGAAGTGTTTGGCACTTTGTCGGTGTTGGTCGCAGTGATCTGGATGCGCGAGATATCCACCTGCAGCACCTGGGCAACAATCTGCGCCACCTTGGTGTTGAGGCCCTGGCCCATCTCGGTGCCGCCGTGGTTCAGGTGGATGCTGCCGTCGGTGTAGATATGAATCAGCGCGCCGGCCTGGTTGAGAAAGCTGGCGGTAAAGCTGATGCCGAATTTCACCGGGGTCAGCGCCAGGCCTTTTTTCAGCACCGGGCTGTTTTTGTTGAATTCAGCAATTTCCACGCGGCGCTTGGCGTAGTCGCTGCTGGCTTCCAGCTCGGCGGTCATCTCGTTGATAACGTTGTGCTCAACCGTCTGGTGGTAGTGGGTAACGTTGCGCTCGGTTTTGCCGTAGTAGTTGGCCTTGCGCACTTCCAGCGGGTCTTTGCCGAGGTCGCGGGCAATGTGGTCCATGATCTGCTCAATGGCGACCATCCCTTGCGGGCCACCAAAGCCGCGGTAGGCGGTGTTCGATGCGGTGTTGGTTTTGCAGCGGTGACCGTTAACCGTGGCATTGCCGAGGAAATAGGCGTTGTCGGAGTGGAACATGGCGCGGTCGACAATCGAGTTGGACAGGTCCGGCGAATAGCCGCAGTTGCCGGCCAGTTCGATTTCAATGCCATGCAGCAAACCGTCGTCGTCAAAGCCAACGTCGTACTCGACGTAGAACGGGTGACGCTTGCCGGTCATCTGCATATCTTCAACACGCGGCAGGCGCATTTTGGTCGGGCGCTTGGTCAGGTGCGCGATCACCGCACACAGGCACGCCGGGCTGGCGGCTTGAGTTTCCTTGCCGCCAAAACCGCCGCCCATACGGCGCATGTCGATGACGATTTTGTGCATTGGCACATCCAGCACTTCGGCCACCAGCTTTTGCACTTCAGTGGCGTTTTGCGTGGAGGTGTAAACGATCATGCCGCCGTCTTCGGTGGGCATTACCGAGGAAATCTGCGTTTCCAGGTAGAAGTGTTCCTGGCCGCCGATATGCAGCGAACCTTGCAGACGGCGCGGTGCGCTGGCCAGCTTGCCGGCCGAATCGCCAATCTTGTGTTGATGGCTGTCGAGCACAAAGTGCTTGTTGCGCAGCGCTTGGACCACATCGAGCACCGGCTCCAAGTCTTCGTATTCGATGATCGCCGCCATGGCGCCTTTGCGCGCGTTTTCATGGCTGTCGGCGGCGACCGCGATCACTACTTGGCCCACGTACTGCACCAGGCCATCGGCCAGCAGCGGGTCGCCGGGGGCAACTGCGCCGATGTCGAGTAAGCCCGGCACATCTTTATGGGTGATGGCGATGGCTACGCCCGGCACTTGGTAGCAGGGCGATACGTCAATTTTGCTGACGCGGGCGTGGGCGCGGTCGCTCAGGCGTGCATACACGTGCAACTGGTTGGGGAATTCCAGGCGGTCGTCGACATACACCGCTTCGCCGGATACATGCTTGTCGGCGCTGTCGTGTTTGACGCTTTTGCCAACGCCGGTGGTAATGCCGGCGCGGAATAGTTCGGCCAGCTCTTCCTGGGTTTTCGGGGCGTGGTGGTTAGACATAAGCGGTCACCCGTGTTTCGACGTCTGGAGTTTGCAACTCAAGGAAGAATTTACGCAGCAGGTTCTGTGCGGTGAGCAGGCGGTATTCCTTGCTGGCGCGGAAGTCGCTGAGCGGGCTGAAGTCCTTGGCCAAGGCTTCGCAGGCCTGTTCGATCACGTCCATATCCCAAGCGGCGCCTTGCAACACGGCCTCACAGGCAGCGGCACGTTTGGGAATGGCAGCCATGCCGCCAAAGGCCACGCGGGCGCTTTGCACTACACCGTTGGCGACCACCAAATTGAACGCAGCGCAGACGGCGGAGATATCGTCGTCCAAACGTTTGGACACTTTATAAGCGCGGAACGCCTGGTTGGCCTGACGGCGCGGCACGATGACCTTTTCGATAAATTCGGCTTCCTGGCGGGCCGTGACTTTGTAATCCAGGAAGTAATCTTCAATCGGCAGGCTGCGGGTCTGGCCGCCTTTGCGCAGCACCACGCGGGCGCCAAGGGCAATCAGTAGCGGCGGGGCGTCGCCGATAGGCGAGGCGTTACCGATATTGCCACCGAGGGTGCCTTGGTTGCGGATCTGCAACGAGGCGAAGCGGTGCAGCAGTTCGCCGAAGTCTGGGTATTCCTCAGCCAGCGCGCCGTAGCAATCGCTGAGCGCGGTGGCAGCGCCGATTTCGATGGCGTCGTCGGTAAACTCGACGCGCTTCATCGCTTCAACATGACCGACATAAATCATCACCGGCAGTTCACGGTGGAACTGGGTGACTTCCAACGCCAAGTCGGTACCGCCGGCCAGCAGGCGGGCTTGCGGGTTGGCGGTATAGAGGTCAGCGAGGTCGGCAACAGTCAGCGGCAGCAGGCAGCGCTTATCGCCGCTGTTGAGCTCGGCGGTTTCCTGTGGGGCGATGGCTTGCAGCTTGGCGATGGTTTCAGCTTCGGCGGCGTCGAATTGGTCCGGCTGTTTCTGGCAGCAGGCCTGCTCGGCAGCATCAATAATCGGGCGGTAGCCAGTGCAGCGGCACAGGTTGCCGGCCAGGGCTTCCATGGTTTGGCCTTTATCAAAGCCATCGCTGTTCTTTTGCAGGGCAAACAGCGACATCACAAAGCCGGGGGTGCAGAAGCCGCATTGCGAGCCGTGGCAGTCGACCATGGCTTGCTGAACGCTGTGCAATTGGCCCTGGTGCTTGAGGTCTTCAACGCTGATCAGCTGTTTGCCGTGCAAGGACGAAACAAAGGTCAGGCAGGAGTTGAGTGTGCGGTAACGGATGCGCGGGGTGCCGGAGGAGTTGTCCAGCTCGCCGACCACCACGGTGCAGGCGCCGCAGTCACCAGAGGCGCAGCCTTCTTTGGTGCCGGGTTTGGCCACGTGCTCACGTAGGTAATTAAGCACAGTGACGTTCGGGTCGAGACGCTGCTCAGTACGCAGCTCACGGTTGAGTAAAAACTGGATCAATTACGACCTCCAGGCACTTTCTTGTTTTTTATGGCACGCCACGTTTGGGTGGGGTGGGGTTGCGTAACGGCTAACCCCTTACCCCTGGCCCTTCTTCCGTAGGCGGGAGAGGGGCGAACAGCCGTTGAGTCTGGGTGGAATTTAGAGAATTCTGACTTTTGGGTCAATAAAATATTTGACTCTTTAGTCAAGCAATCCGCATGCCCAGCTGTAGGCCCTTGTGCGCGGCTCTGTACGCATTTTCCGCTTAATCATTTGTTGAGCTATTTTTCACGAATATTTGACCGCTTCGTTTCTAGCATCCGCCTCCATCAACTGATGGGTGGAACTACCGCGTGAACTCACCGCTTAAAGTAAAGGCCATACGCCCGGAACTGCTGACTCTGATCGGCAGTGCATTTCTGCTGTTGGCCTGTAACTCCGTGCTCTGGAGCCATGTATTCAGCATCACACCGAGCACCGGGGCGGGTTTGATGATGCGCCTGGCCTTTGGTCTGATCGTGTTGGCCGCGTTCAACCTGGTGCTGACCTTGTTGGCCTTTCGTTGGGTGCTTAAGCCGGTATTGACCCTGTTGCTGTTGATCAGCGCAGGCGTGGCCTACTTTATGAGCCAGTACGGTGTGGTGATCGACCTGGGCATGCTGCGCAATGCGGCGCAAACCAACGCCACCGAAGTGCGTGACCTGTTGTCGCTCAAGCTGGCGCTGTATGTACTGTTTTTGGGCATTTTGCCGGCGATGCTGGTGTGGTTTACCCCCGTTAACTATCGCCGCTGGCCGCGCGAGTTATTCACCAAGTTGCTGGTGATCATTACCTGCGCTGCCGTGGTGGGCGGGGTCGCGCTGCTTAACTACCAAGGCCTGGCTTCACTGTTTCGCAACCACCACGAACTGCGCCTGCTGGTGGTGCCGAGCAACTACGTGGGTGCTTCGTTTAGCTACCTGCGCGAACAGGTGAAAACTGAGGGCGAACCCTTTCGCACCCTTGGCGCCGACGCGGTAAAAGCACCGGCCTGGCAGAGCCACCGGCATAAATCGCTAACCGTGTTGGTGGTCGGTGAAAGCGCGCGGGCGGACAACTTCGGCATTCTCGGCTACGAGCGCAACACCACGCCAAAACTCAAAGCACAGGCTGGGGTGATTGCCTACCCAAATGCCCATTCATGTGGCACCGAAACCGCCGTGTCGGTGCCGTGCATGTTTTCCAACCTCGGACGCGCCAACTACAAGGCCAGCATCGCCTATTCCCAGGAAGGCCTGTTGGACGTAATCAAGCGTGCTGGCCTGAATGTGCAGTGGCGCGATAACCAGTCCGGCTGCAAAGGCACCTGCGACCGGGTTAACTTCGAAGACGTCAGCAATCTCAAAGACCCCGCCCTATGCGCCAACAGCGAGTGCCACGACGAAATTCTCTTGCAAGGCCTGCAGAACTACATCGATAACCTGCAACAAGACACCGTGCTGGTACTGCACCAAATGGGCAGCCATGGCCCGGAATACTTCAAACGCTACCCCAAAGAATTTGAACAATTCACCCCGGTGTGCACCAGCAACGCCCTTAACGAATGCTCGCGGGAAAGCATCATTAACGGCTACGACAACACCATCTTGTACACCGACCATGTGCTCTCCGGCTTGATCGACGTACTGCGTAGCAACCAGAGCAAAGTCGATACCGCCATGCTGTATATGTCGGACCACGGCGAGTCATTGGGCGAATACAACCTGTACCTGCATGGCACGCCTTACATGATGGCGCCGGAGCAACAGAAACACGTCGGCATGCTGGCCTGGTTCTCCGACAGCTACCAGCAGGAATTCCAGGTCAATGCCGATTGCCTGCGCGCCCAGCGCGAACAGCCGGTTAGCCAGGACAACCTGTTCAGCTCCATGCTCGGGCTCTTGCAGGTCAATACTCAGGTGTATGAGAAGGGCTTGGATATGTTTGCCGGGTGCAGGAAGTAGGGGGGCCGCCTCCAGCGTTTTCCTGGAAATTCTGGATTCCCGCCTGCGCGGGAATGACGGTGTTCTATATAAAACGTCCGTCGTCCCCGCGTAGGCGGGGACCCAGAATC
>NZ_JBBNAH010000250.1:0-2627 GCF_037994325.1 Pseudomonas sp. | reverse complement strand
TGTGGGAGCAACGGCCGTACCTGCTGCGCTTCAAGAACTACCAGCCGATCACCGGCCGCGAAGATTTTATGTACCAGAACACCACGTTGTTTCCCCTGCGTTCGACCAATAACAAAATTGGTCATATCTGCCTGGTGATCTACGACGTGACCGACGTGGCCAACAACCGTCGGCAGTTGCTTTCGGCCAACGCCGAGCTGCAAAAACTCTCCAGCACCGACCGCCTCACCGGCCTGTACAACCGCGGCCACTGGGAAGAAAGCCTGCAAAAAGAACATGCCCGCCATCGTCGCTACGACACCAAGGCGACGCTGATCATGTTGGACATTGACCACTTTAAACGCATCAACGACACCTACGGCCACCAGGCCGGCGACAAGGCGATCCAGCGTGTGGCGGATGCCATTCGCGAGTTGATTCGTGACGTGGATGTGGCCGGCCGTTATGGCGGCGAAGAATTTGTGATTCTGCTGCCAGACACCTCCAAAGAAGGCGGCCGCGTGTTTGCCGAACGGTTGCGCCAACATGTGGCGGCGCTGCGTATCGAACATGCCGGTGAAAAGCTGCAGATGACCATCAGCCTGGGCGTGGCCGACCTGGCGACTTCCCCCGACCACCACGAAGAATGGATTCGCTGGGCGGATGAGGCGTTGTATGCCTCGAAGGAAGATGGCCGTAATCGGGTGACGGTTTACGGCTAACCAGGGTGCGCGAGCGAACGCATAACGCGCGCAAACACCCGTCGTCCCCGCGTAGGCGGGGATCCAGAATCGCCAGATGTACACCTTTACCCGACGCACTCTAGATTCCCGCCTGCGCGGGAATGACGGCGGATTTTAATGAGGTTATTCGGTTGCAGACCGAAACACGCCTGTCTCCGGTTGGACCGGCCCTGTGGTGAGCGCAGCGAAGTCCAACAGGCCGTGTACATGGAGACGTTACAGCCTTTCGATATGCCGGTAATCGGCGCCCAGTTGCTCGGCCAACAAACGGGCACGCCCCAACCGAATCGGTCCGCTTTCGATATCCACCAACACCGTGGGGCAAGCCATCGGCGCCAAGGCTGGCCATTCGCGTAAACGCCCATCGGTAATCACCAACACGCGCTGCTGTTCAGCTGGCTTGCTGCGCTGGCGCTGCGCCAGCCATTGGCCGGTCTGCACTAACCCATCTATCAACGGCGTACCGCCGCCAGCGCCGAGCTCATTCAGCCACGCCAACATCGCCGCCGAGCTTTTCTGCCCTTGAAAGTGCCACTGCGCTTGCATGCCTGTGGCGTGTAAAACCGCCAGGCGTACACGTTGTTGATAGGCCTGCTGCAGTACCGTGCCAAGTAGGCCTTTGGCTTGGCTTAGGGCGCCATGCCGGCGGGTTGAAGCTGAGGCATCCACCACCAGCACCCATAGTTCGCTCGGCCGCTGGCTGCGCGGTTTCCGCAGTAAATCGCTGGCGCGTTGCGGACGACCGCGCA
Organism: Pseudomonas sp.; assembly: GCF_037994325.1. Lineage (GTDB taxonomy): Bacteria > Pseudomonadota > Gammaproteobacteria > Pseudomonadales > Pseudomonadaceae > Aquipseudomonas. The sequence goes on along the minus strand of NZ_JBBNAH010000250.1, from coordinate 1,156 downwards.
GTAAGGTTGCCAGCCAGTCGATAGCGCCCGTCTGCCCCGGTCGGGAGGCGCCCTGACGGCCGCCGCTGAGCGGGCCGGGTCGGGGTCTCGCATCCGCGCCAGTGACCTGTCGCGGGCGGATGCTTAAGGCTTTTTTGGCCAGCGCGGCAGTTCGCGGGCTGCTCCAGTGGGCATGGCTTGCGCCGGCAGCTCGCCCCATTGGCCTTCGCCGCTGCTGCTACCGGCCGCCGGCGACGATGGCGGGTTGGACTGCGGGGGCTGAGCAGCCGGCGGCGGCGGTGTCTCGCGGCGCCGATGTTCCAAGGCGAATGCCTCAACGGCGTCGATATCTTCAGTAGTAATTACGCTGTCACCACGCCACGCAGCATGGGCACGGGCAGCGCGCAGCCAGACCAAATCAGCACGCAGGCCATCGACGCCCGCGGCATAACAACGCTCGGCAATCTGGTTAACGCTGGCATCGTCCAAGTCAATCTGACTGAGCAGGTCACGAGCCGCCAGGCAGCGCTCACGCAGGGCCCGCTGCTGCGGTTGCCACTGCTCCACGAAGCTTTGTGGGTCAGCATCAAAGGCCAGGCGGCGGCGGACGATTTCGGCGCGCGCCGCTGGTTGCGGCTGGGCGTCGAGAATCACTTTCAGGCCAAAGCGGTCCAGCAGTTGCGGGCGCAGTTGGCCTTCTTCCGGGTTCATGGTGCCGATCAGCACAAAGCGCGCAGCGTGCTGATGGGAAATGCCGTCGCGCTCGATATGGTTAACGCCGCTGGCGGCCACATCCAGCAGCAGATCCACCAGGTGGTCGGGCAACAGGTTCACTTCATCCACATACAACACACCGCCATCGGCCTTGGCCAACAAGCCTGGGGAAAACTGCGCGCGACCTCCTAGCGCGGCGTCCAAATCCAGGGTGCCGACGATGCGTTCCTCGCTGGCGCCCAAGGGCAGGGTGACGAACTGGCCGCCCGGTAACAGCTGCGCCACGCCGCGCGCCAGGGTCGACTTGGCCATGCCGCGCGGCCCTTCAATCAACACGCCGCCAATGGCCGGGTCGATAGCCGCCAGGCACAGCGCCAGCTTTAGCGAGTCAGCGGCAACGACAGCGGCGAGGGGGAATTGAGGGGTCATGACTGGTCTCGCAATGGCGGGTATGGACGTAGGG
>NZ_JBBNAH010000249.1:0-1838 GCF_037994325.1 Pseudomonas sp. | reverse complement strand
CCCCTACGGGGACGCCGTTTCCCCCGGCGCTCTACATTTATGCCGGCTGTGCGGTTCTAACGTTTTTTTTGCTGCGCACCGCGGGCATACTAGGCCGTCTCTATCCCGGTATCGCCCGCCCCATGCTTCGCACCCTGACTGCCCTTGTTCTTGCCCTGCTGCTGTGCCCGGCCATAGCCGATGAGCGCGCAGATACGCAAAAGCAGCTCGACGCCGCCCAGCAAGATGTGGCCGAGCTAAAAAAACTGCTGCAAAAAATTGAGGCGGACAAGTCCGGCATTCAAAAGCAGCTACGCGGTACCGAAACCGAAATGGGCGATCTGGAGAAACAGATCAAGGCCCTGGAAGGCCAGATCAAGGACAGCGATACCGAGATCCAGCGCCTCGATGGTGAGAAAAAAAAACTCCAGGGCGCACGCCTTGAACAGCAACGACTGATCGGCATCCAAGCGCGGGCGGCCTATCAGAGCGGGCGCCAGGAGTACTTGAAGCTGCTGCTCAACCAGCAGAATCCGGAAAAATTCGCCCGCACCCTCACCTACTACGACTACGTCAGCCAAGCCCGCCTCGAACAGCTCAACACCTTTAACGAAACCCTGCGCCAACTGGCCAATGTCGAGCGCGAAAGCGCCGCAGAAAAAGCCCAGCTCGACCAACGCAAAGGCGCCCTCGATCAGCGCCGCGAGCAACTGGCGCAGGTGCGTAAAGAGCGCCAATTAGCCCTGGCCAAACTCAATAACGACTCGAAAAGCAGCGACCAAAAACTCAAAGCCCGTCAGCAGGAACAAGCCGCGCTGGGCAATGTGCTGAAAACCATTGAAGAAACCCTGGCGCGCCAAGCGCGTGAGGCCAAGGCCGCTGAAGAAGCACGCAAGCGCGCTGAAGAAGAACAGCGCATCGCCATGGCCAACCGCCGCGTCGGTCCTGGGCAAAAGCCGGTCAGTGCGCCCAGCGGCCCCCTGGTGTCCAGCGATGGCGCGGCGTACGCCGGGGCTTTTGCCAGCAGCCGGGGCAAATTGCCGTGGCCCGTTAATGGCCGTTTGGTGGCGCGATATGGAACCCAACGCGGCGACGACGCTCGTACAACATGGGACGGCGTATTAATCGGCGCCGCCGCCGGCAGCCAAGTGCGTGCGGTCAGTGGTGGTCGAGTGGTATTTGCCGACTGGTTGCGCGGTTCGGGGCTGCTGGTCATCCTCGACCATGGCAACGGTTATCTGAGCCTGTATGGGCACAACCAAAGCTTGTTGAAAGACGCCGGTGACATTGTCAAAGCTGGCGAGCCGATTGCGACTGTCGGCACCAGCGGCGGGCAAGACACGCCAGCGCTGTATTTTGCGATTCGTCAGCAGGGCCGCCCCAGCGACCCCGCGCAATGGTGTCGGGCGCAAGGATAGGTCCCGTACCTCTTACATAGTGGAGCTCGTTCGATATGCCGCATTTGTCTCGCCTTAATTCCCTGGCCCTGGCTATCGCGCTGGCGCTCGGAGCCCCGCTCCTGCATGCCGCCACCGACGTCGAAAACACGCCGCCGGCCAGCTCGCCAGTCACTGCTGGCAAGGCGCCGCTGCCGCTTGACGAACTGCGCACCTTTGCCGAAGTGCTGGACCGGATCAAGGCTGCTTATGTAGAGCCGGTCGACGATAAAACCCTGCTGGAAAACGCCATCAAAGGCATGCTCAGCAACCTCGACCCGCACTCCGCTTACCTGGGCCCGGAAGACTTCGCGGAACTGCAGGAAAGCACCAGCGGCGAATTTGGCGGCCTGGGTATTGAGGTCGGCCTGGAAGACGGCTTTGTCAAAGTGGTCTCGCCCATCGACGACACCCCGGCCTCGA
>NZ_JBBNAH010000248.1:0-5536 GCF_037994325.1 Pseudomonas sp. | reverse complement strand
TGCCAGATGCACGTAGGGGCGAAAGACTTCGCTACTTTCCCCGAAACCTCGCGTGGCTAAATGGCGCGGGGCACTAGCACGGAGCGCCTTTAATGCATTTGCCCACGCTGAACACCCCACGCTTGCGCCTTATGCCGCTGCGCCTAGAAAACGCGTTACGCCTGGCAGCGCTGGGCGACGATCCATTGGTGGCCGCATATACGGCGGGCATGCCATCGCCCTATACGCCCGCCGCCGCTGAGGAATTTATCCAGCGTTCAGCCGCGGCTGCCGAGCGCGATGAGAACTTCGTGTTTGCGATTCACCTGCGTCCTGGCGAACTGATCGGCGTAATCAACCTGCGGCCGTCCAACCGTCACCGTAGCGGGCATTTGGGCTATTGGATGGGCGCCCCGTTTCGCGGCCATGGCTATATGACCGAGGCCGTTCAACAGGTGATGCTATTTGCGTTCGAGACCTTGCAATTGCATCGCGTGCATACCGCCTGCATGGCGGTGAATGTGGCGTCGGCGCGAGTACTGGAGAAAGCCGGGCTGCAGCGCGAGGGGCTGAGCAAGCAGGCGTTTTTCAAGGAGGGGGTGTTTCATGACTTGCTGCAATTTGGCGTTATCGCCCAGACCTGGCGCGAAAATCACCCGCGCAACGCCGCTGGTTGATCCAGGCGTTGCCGCCATCACCACGCATTCGGTTCACCAGCCCAGGCCCAGAACGTTCCGCCATCGGCCGGCCCATGACGGCCGATCAAGTCGATAATGGACTGCGCAGCAAAGGCCGGCTTGAACAGTTGCTCGGCCGGTACGTTGGCTTGAAAGGGTTTCGACAGTGCAGTGTCAGTGGTGCCAGGGTTCAGGCGCTTCAGTTCAATGCTGGCTGACGCCGCAGCTCAATACGTTGGCCTGGCCAGAAAAGTCGGGGACCAGGCTCATAAGGGCTCCTCATACCGGCGCTGGATGCGCTGCAGTTCGCCGCTTTGCCGCAGTTGCTCCAATGCTTTGGCCCAGGCTGCTACGAGCTCGTCGTCACAGTCGCGGCTAAAGGCGATGTACAACGATGAGCGATAGATCTCCACGGGAATCTGGCGCAGCGTGCCGGGAGCGATGTTGAGTTGGCGACTGTAATACGCCACGCCGGCATCCGTATCGCCGACGATGACGCCCGTGCGCCCGGCGAGCAGCATGCGATAGAGCTGCTGGCTTTCGTTGGCGCTTTTATCAAGGTTGTCAAAGCCCATGGCTTGCAGCGTTTCGGGTATCAAACCGGCATGCCGTGTAGTGATCTGTTCCACGCGTAGCAATTGTTCGAGGGAATACAGTGCAGGCCGCCCATGGGCCAGTTGGTAGGGGTAAATGGACTCTTCAATGATCGGTCCGACCCACTTGTACAAAGGCTCGCGCTCGGCAGTGCGAAACATGGAATACATGATGGTCTTGGGCCGGCTACGCAGTGCGAGGGTGGCGCGCATGCTGGGCAGCAACACCAGTTCAAAGTCATTGTCGGTGAGGGCCATGATGGCTCGCACGATTTCCGTGGCCATGCCGGTGAGCTGGTGGTTTTCCAGGTAGTTGTAGGGTGCCCACTCTTCGGTCACGACCTGATAGGGCTCGGCCTTTACCGCGGTGCTGAGTAGCAGCCAGAGCAGCGCGGCAGTGAGGGGCGAGGGCTTCACGTGTTGGCTTGGTTGCTCTGTGGATGGCTGACGGGTAAATCCATTGCAAACAGACTAGGCAAGCGTAGACCCTGCCACTGGCTAACGCCTGAAGCAATTCCACCAAAACATAGGGCTGTTAGCGCGGCTCGGCGCCCGGGCGAGATACACCGCGCGCCAGTGCCGGGCAGCGCATACCCTTAGGTGTCAGCGCGGCTCAAGCGAACCCGAGTAACCCGCCGCTCAGCCACCCCGATTACCCGCAGCTGCCACCCGTGCCACACCAGCTCATCGCCAATAACCGGCAGGCGGTCGAGCAAACTCATCACCAGACCGGCCACGGTTTGGTAGTCATCGGTCGGGCTGGCATCAAAACCAATTCGCCCGCGCACCAGGGTCAGATTAAGCGCGCCGCTGACCAGAAACGCACCGTCATCGGCAACGATATCCGGACCCTCAACCTCGCTGGCATCCGGCAGCTCACCGGCGATGGATTCAAGAATGTCGGTCATGGTCAGCACGCCGACCAAGTCACCGAACTCACTCACCACAAAGGCGATATGGGTCGACGCTTTGCGCATCTGCTCCAAGGCATTGAGGATGGTAAAGTGCTCCAGCAAATTGATGGCCGGGCGCACCAACGCGACCAAGTCTGGCGTGTTGCCGGCGAGCATTTCTTTGAGCAATTCCTTCTTGTGCACAAAGCCCAGCGGCTCATCAATACGCCCGTCGCGAATCAACGGTAGGCGCGAGTAGGAGGAATGCATCAGCGTGTGGCGGATCTCCTCCGGGCTATTGGCCACATCAATGTAAGCCACCGCAGAGCGCGCCGTCATGGCAGTGCGTACCGGGCGTTCCGCCAGTTGCAGCACGCCACTGATCATCACCCGCTCGCGACGGTTAAATACCGGCTCGCTGTCTTCGCCGCCGACCAGGTCGACGATATCTTCACCAACCTCATCGGCGCTCAAGGCGCGTCCACCCAATAAACGCATTACCGCATGGGCCGTGCGTGCGCGCATTGGGCGTTCACCTTGAGCCGAGCGCTTACGCCCGCGGCGCGCCAGCTGGTTAAACAGCTCGATCAGAATCGAGAAGCCAATGGCCGCATACAGGTAGCCTTTGGGAATATGAAAGCCCAAGCCTTCGGCCGCCAGGCTAAAGCCGATCATCATCAAAAAGCCCAAGCACAGCATGATCACCGTGGGGCGGGCGTTCACAAATGCGGTCAGCGGCTTGCTGGCGACAATCATTAGGCCGATGGAGACGATCACGGCGATCATCATCACCGCCAGGTGCTCAACCATGCCCACCGCAGTAATCACTGCGTCGAGCGAGAACACCGCATCAAGCACCACAATCTGCGCCACGATCGGCCAGAACAGCGCATAACCAGCGCCGCTGCTGCGTTCGGCGATATGCCCCTCCAGCCGCTCATGCAACTCCATGGTCGCCTTGAACAACAGGAACACGCCGCCAAACAACATAATCAAATCGCGGCCCGAGAAGCTTTTGCCCAACACCTCAAACAGCGGCTCGGTCAGGGTCACCATCCAGGAGATACTGGCCAGCAAGCCCAAGCGCATAAACAGCGCCAGCGACAAACCAATCACCCGCGCGCGGTCGCGCTGCTCAGGCGGCAGTTTGTCGGCGAGGATGGCAATAAACACCAGGTTGTCGATGCCCAGCACCAACTCCAACACGATCAACGTCAACAGACCTAGCCAGGCCGTGGGGTCAGCTATCCATTCCATAGTGGTTACAGAGCCTGTGTCGAGGTGGGGCGTGGAGAAAAACCTAGCTCAAGCGAGCGGGCGGTGCAGGGCAGCCAGGTGGCTGCGGGGAGAGTGACCTTCGCGCGGGTGAAGCATGGCGAGTGTCGTAGCAGACCAACGTCGGTAAACGATGGGTAGCGGGGTGAGCCATACACAGCTGGACTCGGAGGTTCCTGGAGGGCGTTCATTGCGGCCTAAACTGATTTCGGGTGGTCATGCTACCTGCTGCGCGTGTTTATGGTCGGCGGGCATATATTTCGAAATCTGTCTTCGAAACCCTCACCTCTATAGCCGCTATAAGCCCAACTCGACGTAGGGTGTGCTGTGCGCACCAGACCGCGTAAAGGTGCGCACAGCACACCCTACGGCGGTTAAGCGGTACAAAAAAGGGGTGAATACGTCTGGCGTACTCACCCCTTTGTATTGCAACGAACGCTTAGAACACCTGGATCGGGTATTCAACAAACGCGCGGATTTCGTTGAGGTTGGCGCCTACATCACGATCAGCACGGTAGATCGAGTTGCGCAGTTTCAGCGACAGGTCTTTAAACGTACCGTCTTGCACAACGTACTTCACTTGGTTGAAGAACTCGCGCTCGGTGCCGTCGGTTTCGCCACCGCGGTCGATGTCGCTACCACGCACATAGGCGGTTTTGTAGCTCAGACCGGCAACGCCGTACTCGGTGAAGTCCAACTCGTAGCTGAGCTGCCAGGAGCGCTCGTCTTTCCAGTTGAAGTCGGAGTAGTAGGAGTTGGCCACGTAGATGGTGCTGCCACCGTCGCCGTAGTCATAGGCGTAACCGGTGTCACCGCTGCTACGTTGGTGGGCGAGGATAAACGAGTGCGCGCCCACGCTATATTTGGCCGCCAGGCTCCACAGGGTGTTGCTGTCGTTGTTGCCGTCGCCACCAAAATCTAGGGCTGCGGTGGAGTTGTTGTCGTAGTCGGTGCGGTAGATGTTGAAGTCGAAGTTCAACGCTTGGTTGTCGCTCAGCACCTGGGTGAAGTTCACGTTGCCGTAGTACTTCTTGAAGGTGTCTTCCACGTCGGAGTGGTACGCGGCCACGCTGAGAGCGTCGTTAACGGCGTAGGTACCGCCGATCACGTCGATGCTTTTCAGATGGTTAGGGTCGCGCGCGGCATCGCCCATCGGGCTGTCGGCGGTGAAGCGACCGGCGTTGAGTTCCAGGCCTTCAATTTCTTTGCTGGTCACCAGGGTGCCGGTGAAGGCTTGGGGCAGCAGGCGCGAGTCGTCATAGGCCAGAACCGGCAGCGACGGGAACTGGTTGCCATAACGCAGCACGGTATTGGAGAAGCGTACCTTGACCACGCCACCGGCTTCGGACAGGTCGTCTACCGGGTGGCCGTCGCTGTCGGTATCAAAGAACGCGCCATAGTTACGGCCACGGCCGCTGTCGAGCTTGATGCCAAGCAGGCCATAGGCGTCAACGCCAAAACCCACGGTGCCCTGGGTGAAACCGGATTCAAATGTACCGATAAAACCTTGGCCCCAGACCTTGGCGTCGTTGGTGTGGTTTTTGTAATCACGGTTGAAGTAGGCGTTGCGCAGCAACAGTTTCAGGCTGCTGTCTTCAACGAAACCTTTGCTGTCGGATTGCTCGCTGGCGAAAGCCGGCGTAAGGCTCAACGAAGCTAGCGCGCAGGCCAGCGCGATGCGTGTGCGATTGAACATAAGTGCTCCCTGTAACTAATTTTCTTGGTGTTAGGTGATGGCAGGAGACTGCATGGCAAAGCGCTAATCAGCGTAGCGAGTACGCAGACCAAGGGACGGGATTATTGGCTATAGGAATTCCCAGCCTATGCAGTGGCTGGGATAAATACGCGCTGGGGAATGATCGGTAAAACTGCTTATTTCAATTTTTACTATCGACGGGATTAATGGTTGGTTTGCCGGCAAAGCGGGCTACCATCGGCCCCGATGAATCTCCAAGGTGCTGAATTATGAGACTAATTCGGCACTTTGCTCCCTTCATCAACCTTTGGTTTTATTTGCCGCCTCCCGAGGCGGCTTTTTTATGTGCGTGAAATTATCAGCTTTTGTGATGAATTTGCACGGGGCCTGTAGGCGGTTCGCGATCGGCATCACCCTTACGAG
>NZ_JBBNAH010000247.1:0-8888 GCF_037994325.1 Pseudomonas sp. | reverse complement strand
CACCTAACCACGGTCGATGTGGTAGATGCGGTCGATCAGGGTGTCGCCTTCGGCGACCAGCGCCGAAATCACCAGGCTGGCCGAAGCCCGCAGGTCGGTGGCCATTACCGGCGCGCCCTTCAGGGTTTTGGTCCCGGTGACGATGGCCGTGTTGCCTTCAACTTGAATCAAGGCGCCCATACGGGTCATTTCATACACGTGCATAAAGCGGTTTTCGAACACGGTTTCGATGACCGCGCCGGTGCCTTCGGCAATAGCGTTGAGGGCAATAAATTGCGCCTGCATATCGGTCGGGAACGCCGGGTACGGTGCGGTACGCAGGTTCACCGCTTTCGGGCGCTTGCCCTTCATGTCCAGCTCGATCCAGTCCGGGCCGGTGGTGATTTCGGCGCCCGCTTCCTGCAGCTTCAACAGCACCGCTTCAAGAATGGTGGGGTCGGTGTCTTTCAACTTCACCTTGCCGCCAGTAGCAGCAGCGGCCACCAGGTAGGTGCCGGTTTCGATACGGTCTGGCATAACGCTGTAACGCGCGCCGCCAAGGCGTTCAACGCCATCAATGGTGATGGTGTCGGTGCCGGCACCGGTAATTTTGGCGCCCATGGCGATCAGGCAGTTCGCCAGGTCGACCACTTCCGGTTCGCGCGCGGCGTTTTCCAGCACGCTGCGGCCTTTGGCCAGGGTGGCGGCCATCATGATGTTCTCGGTACCGGTCACGCTGACGGTATCAAAGAAGAAGTGCGCACCGCGCAGGCCACCTTCAGGAGCCTTGGCTTTGATATAGCCGCCTTCCACGTCGATGATCGCGCCCATGGCTTCCAGGCCACGGATGTGCAAATCAACCGGACGCGAACCAATGGCGCAACCGCCAGGCAATGCCACTTCAGCTTCGCCGAAACGGGCAACCATCGGGCCCAGCACTAGGATCGACGCACGCATGGTTTTCACCAACTCGTACGGCGCCACCAGGGTTTTGATCGCGCGAGCATCGACTTCAACGCTGAGTTTTTCGTCGATCACCGGCTCAATGCCCATGCGACCGAACAGTTCGATCATGGTGGTGATGTCGTGCAGGTGCGGCAGGTTGCACACGGTCACTGGCGCGTCGGCCAGCAGGGTTGCAGCCAGAATCGGCAGGGCGGAGTTTTTCGCCCCGGAGATGCGGATTTCGCCATTGAGGCAAACGCCGCCGGTAATAATCAATTTATCCATTAGAAGTCTCGTCGCCCGTGGGCTTAGGAACGCTCGGCCCATGCGGCGCGGCTGAAGAATTTCATGGTAACCGCATGGATGCTGCCATCGGCGATCCACGGGTTGAGGTGGGCATAGACTTGCTGCTGACGTTTGACCGGGCTCAGGGCCGCCAGCTCGTCGCTGATCAGGTTCAACTGGAAATTACAGCCTTCGCCTTCCACGTTGACCTCGGTATCGGACAGCTTTTCCTCAAGGAGGCTTTTTACTTCTATGGCCTGCATGCTAAACCTCAATCGGCGCCCTACGCGCGCGGGTCGGCCATGATACAAAAAAGCCCCCCGCCTGCGAACCCCGGAAAACGGAACACTGACAAGGGGCGATAGATTTTGTGCGCTGCCAATAGGAATGACGCGGCTTAGCGCCCCGCCCGGCATCTCACGCCTGTAGCGGCAGAATGTCCAGCAGCCCGGACACTTCGGCAATCTGGCGCATTTCCACCGGCAAACTTCGCACCGACAGAGTTTTTCCTGCCCCTTGGGCAACACGCATATAAGCCAGCAGCAGCGACAAACCGACACTGCTGGAGTGCTCAACCGCCGCGCAATCGACGACCACTGTAGTGGCGCTAGAAGCACGAATCAGCTTTTCGCCCTCGGCGCGCAACTGCGCACCGGTACGAAAATCCAACACACCAACCAACTGCAAAACGCCGTCGGCCTGTTGGTAAACGCCGCTATCAGTCGTCATGACCTGCAGCCTTTTGCCCGTCTTCGGTATTTTTGGCGTTAGCCACCACCTGCGCCCAACCGTCGATGGTCTTGTCCAGATCGTTGCCGTTTTTCTGCATGGCGTCGGCGAATTGGTCGCGGAACAGCTTGCCAATGTTGATGCCGTTAATGGTCACGTTACGCAGCATCCACTCACCGTTGACCTTGGTCATGGTGTAGTTGACCGGGTACACGGTGCCCTTGGTGTCACGTACCTCCATATTCACACTGGTGCGGTCCGGGTCGGACTGCTTGGCGTTGCTTGGCAGTACGCGAATGTCCTGGTTGTTGTACTCCAGCAAGGCGTTGCCGTAGAACTCCATCAGGCTGCGTTTGAAGTTTTCTTCAAAACGCTTCATCTGCGCCGGCGTGGCTTTGCGCGAATACTTGACGGTCATGATGCTGCGGGAAATGCCGTCGGCATCCACCACTGGACCAATGATGCGGTTCAGCGAGTCGTAGAATTTTTGCGGGTCGGCCTTGTACTGGTCTTTATTGGCCTTGAGGTCGCTTAACAGTTGGTCAGTAGTGCTCTGCACGATGTCCTGGGCGGCAGGGCCGGCCGAGGCAACCAGTGGAAACACCGCCAACATCACCAGCAGACCGCGACGCAGAGCGCTCAACATGCTCGAATTCCTCACTTGGATTCTTTGTTAACCGAGTTGATCAGGAACTTACCGATCAAGTCTTCCAGTACTAACGACGACTGGGTGTCTTGAATGGTTCCGCCATCCTTAAGCAGCGCTTCTTCGCCGCCGACGCTGATGCCGATGTATTTTTCACCCAGCAAACCGGCAGTCAGGATAGACGCGGTGGAGTCCACCGGCAGGTTATCCACCCGCTTTTCCAGCTCCATGGTCACACGACCGGTGAAAGTGTCGCGATTCAGGTCGATGGCGGTGACCTTGCCGATGCCCACGCCGGCCATGGTGACCTTGGCGCGCACGGTAAGCCCGGCGAGGTTGTCGAAATCGGCGTAGAGCTTATAGGTGTCCTGCCCTGTGCCAACCGTCAGGCCACTGACGCGCAATGCCAGGAGCAGCAAGGCCAACAGACCGGCCAAGAGGAACAGGCCGACACCAATTTCCAGGGTGCGGTTTTGCATCAGAAATCTCCAAACATCAGGGCGGTCAAGATGAAGTCCAGGCCCAGCACGGCAAGCGAGGCATAAACCACTGTTTTGGTGGTGGCGCGGCTGATCCCCTCGGACGTGGGCTCACAGTCATAACCCTGGAATACGGCAATCCAGGTCACCACAAAGGCAAACACGATACTTTTGATCAGGCCGTTGAGCACATCCTTCTCAAAGGACACGCTGTTCTGCATATTGGCCCAGAACGACCCTTCAAACACGCCCAGCCAATCAATCGCTACCATGGCGCCGCCCCAGATACCGACCACGCAAAAGATCATGGTCAGCAGCGGCAGCGAGATAAAGCCAGCCCATAGGCGCGGGGCGATGATGTATTTAAGCGGGTCGACACCGATCATTTCCAGGCTGGAAAGCTGCTCGGTGGACTTCATATTGCCGATCTCGGCAGTCAGTGCTGAACCGGCGCGGCCGGCGAACAGCAGCGCCGTCACCACCGGACCGAGCTCGCGCAATAGCGTCAAGGCAACCATCTGCCCCACCGCCTGCTCCGAGCCGTAGCTGGACAAAATGTTAAAGCCTTGCAACGCCAACACCATGCCGATAAACAGCCCGGAGACGACGATGATGACCATGGACATCACGCCCACCGAGTACAGCTGCTTGATCAACAAATGACCAAAACCGTTACCGACATTGCCGCGACCAAACAACGAGCGCAGCAGAAAAACGGTGGAGCTACCCAGCGAGCCGACCGTGTCGATGCCGGCACGGCCCAGCAGGCGAATACGTTCGCTAATGGATTTTTTGCGCATCAACGCGTCCCCAACAGGTCGTCGCGGTAGTCCGCAGCCGGAAAATCGAACGGCACGGGACCGTCGGCGGTGCCCTTCATAAATTGGCGAATGCGCGGATCATCCGACTCCATCAATTCTTTCGGCGTGCCGTGGCCGAGCACCTGGGTGTCGCCGACTACATATAGGTAGTCGGCGATGCTGGCGGTTTCGGCCAAGTCATGGGAGACGACAATACTGGTGATACCCAGGGCATCGTTAAGCAGACGAATCAGGCGCACTAGAATGCCCATGGCCATCGGGTCTTGGCCGACAAAGGGTTCGTCGTACATCAGAATTTGCGGGTCCAGGGCAATGGCGCGGGCCAGGGCAACCCGGCGCTTCATACCGCCCGAGAGTTCGTCCGGCATCAGTTCAATGGCGCCACGCAAGCCAACGGCCTGCAGCTTCATCAGCACGATGTCGCGGATCATGTCTTCGGGTAATTGGGTGTGCACACGCAGCGGGAAGGCCACGTTCTCGAACACATCGAGATCGGTAAACAGCGCGCCGCTCTGGAACAGCACGCCCATTTGCTTGCGCATATCGAACAGGTCGCTGCGCGACAACTCGGGCAGGTTCTGGCCGTTGACCAACACTTGGCCACTGCTGGGCCGCAGCTGAGCGCCCATCAAACGAAGCAAAGTGGTTTTACCACTCCCGGAAGGCCCCATGATGCCGGTGACCTTGCCGCGAGGGATGGAAATATCGACATTCTTGAAAATGCTGCGCGAACCGCGCATGAAGGACACACCCTTCAGCTCGACCGCGTAGGCGTGATCGGCACTCATCTGAACTCCTTGGTGCAGCCGCCTATCAGACGCCATGCTTCATGGTGGGGACACCACACAAATGAACATGCCGGATAGGGCGGCAACTATATCACCGGCATCAAGCCACGCCCAAGGCGGAAACATCTGCAACGGCAAACCCATAATGGCGCAGGCGAAGTGAGACCAAGTCGATGCTGCACGCACGCGCCAACATTCAAGGGTGAGCCGGGCGGGCTTTACCGCTATAATCCCCGGCTTTTCACGCGGCCACTGTCTTTAGTTATGAACCAGACCAACGATCTGATCCAATCGGCACTGCGCACCGTCCGCCTTGAAATCGAGGCCGTAGAAGGTCTGCTTCCCCGTATTGACGCGGCTTTTGTCAAAGCCTGCGAACTGATTCTGGCCAGTAAAGGCCGTGTAGTGGTGGTCGGCATGGGCAAGTCCGGCCACATCGGCAACAAGATTGCCGCCACCTTGGCGAGCACCGGCACCACGTCCTTTTTTGTTCACCCAGCCGAAGCCAGCCATGGCGATATGGGCATGATCACCCGCGATGACGTGGTGCTTGCCCTCTCCAACTCCGGCTCCACCGCCGAAATCGTCACCCTACTGCCGCTGATCAAACGCCTGGGTATTACCCTGATCAGCATGACCGGCAACCCTGATTCGCCGCTGGCCAAAGCCGCTGAGGTCAACCTTGATGCGCGCGTGGCCCAGGAAGCGTGCCCGTTGAATCTGGCGCCCACCTCCTCCACCACCGCCTCTCTGGTGCTCGGCGACGCCCTGGCCATCGCCCTGCTCGAGGCCCGTGGCTTTACCGCTGAAGACTTCGCCTTTTCCCATCCAGGTGGCGCCCTCGGCCGCCGCCTGCTGTTGAAAGTAGAAAACGTGATGCACAGCGGCGAGCAGTTGCCCAAGGTGCAACGTGGCACCTTGCTGCGCGACGCGCTGATGGAAATGACCCGCAAAGGCCTGGGCATGACCGCCGTATTGGAAGACGATGGCCGCCTGGCCGGGATCTTCACCGACGGCGACTTACGCCGCACCCTGGACCGCGACCTGGATATTCGCCTGGCCACCATCGACGAAGTCATGACCGTGCACGGCAAGACAGCACGCCCGGATATGCTCGCGGCCGAAGCGTTGAAGATCATGGAAGACCACAAAATCGGCGCGCTGATTGTGGTCGACGAGCAGGACCACCCTATCGGCGCCTTCAACCTGGGCGACCTGCTGCGCGCGGGAGTGATGTGATGAGTAACGACCTATTGCAGCGCGGCAAGGCCATCAAGCTCGCCGTATTTGATGTGGACGGTGTGCTCACCGACGGCAAGATTTACTTCCTGCCAGATGGCGGCGAGTTCAAAACCTTTAGCACGCTGGACGGTCAAGGCATCAAGATGCTGATCAACTCGGGTGTACGCACCGCGATCATCACTGGCCGCTCAAGCCCGGTGGTGGAACGTCGCGCGCAAAACCTTGGCATCCATCATTTGTACCAAGGCCGCGAAGACAAGCTGGTGGTGCTCGACGAGCTTCTTGCCGAACTCGGCCTAAGCTATGAACACGTCGCCTATTTGGGCGATGACCTGCCGGACCTTCCGGCAATTCGTCGTGCGGGCTTGGGCATGGCTGTCGCCAACGCCAATGACTTTGTTCGCCAACACGCCGATGGTGTGACCCAAGCTCGCGGCGGCGAAGGCGCTGCACGTGAATTTTGCGAGCTGATCCTGCAAGCGCAGGGCAATCTCGACGCGGCTCAAGCCGCTTATTTATAGAGTCGACTATGCTGCGCAAATTGCTTCTTACCCTATCGTTCGGCCTGGCGGCCTTGCTGGTCGCCGCCCTCGGCTACTGGAACCTCAACCCGGAGAGCTTGCTGGAACAGAAGCCCCAGGCGACTGCCGACAATGCCGTGGATTTTTACGTGATCAACGCAAAAACCACCGAATACCAACTCGACGGCACGCTGCGCTACGAGATGACCAGCGACAAAGTTGAACACCTGAAAGAAAGCGACAAGAGCCTGGTGAGCAAACCGGACCTGCTGTTGTACCGCGAGACCTCACCGCTGCCGTGGCATGTACAAAGTGACCGTGGCGAGGTGTCGCCAGGCGGCACTGAGGTCGAACTGATCGACAACGTCCGCATTGCCCGCACCGATGAAAAAGATCGCCCCACCATCATTACCAGCAGTCGCATGACCGTGTTCCCGGACAAGGAATTTGCGCAGACCCAGCAAGCCGTTAGAATCGAGGCCGCCAATGGAGTGACCACGGCTAATGGAATGAAAGCGTATTTGAAAGACAGCCGGGTGCTCCTGCTGTCCAACGTAAGAGGCCAGCATGAGGTTCGTTAACCAATTTTCCCTTCACACCCTATCCCTGCTCCTGAGCCTGGGCGCGGCAATTGCCAGCTCCAGCGCGTGGGCATTGCCCACCGACCGCGACCAGCCGATTCGTGTACAAGCCGATAGCGCCGAGCTCGACGACAAAAAAGGTGTGGCGGTATACCGCGGTGACGTGGTGATTACCCAGGGCAGCATGAAGATCACCGGCAACACCGTGACCATCACGCAAAACGCCAGCGGTGACATCGAAGTGTTTACCGCCGTGGGCAACCCGGCCTACTACGAACAGAAACCGGCTGTGGATAAACAGATCGTCAAAGCCTATGGCCTGACCATCCAGTATTTCGCCGCCAAAGACCGCATTGTGCTGATCGACCAGGCCAAGGTGATTCAAGAAGGCAACACCTTCGAAGGCGAGAAAATCGTCTACGACACCCAGCGCCAGATCGTTAACGCCGGCCGCGCCAATGGCGCCAACGTGACCAGCCCGCGCCCGCGTATCGACATGGTTATCCAGCCCAAGAACAAACCCGCTGGCGCCCAGCCAGCCGACAAACAGGCGCAGTAATGGCGACTCTTAAAGCCCAGCACCTGGCCAAAGCCTACAAAGGCCGCCAGGTGGTTCGTGATGTCAGCCTGTCGATCGAAAGCGGCCAGATCGTTGGCCTGCTAGGCCCTAACGGCGCCGGCAAGACCACCTGCTTTTACATGATCGTAGGCTTGGTGAATGCTGATCAGGGCCGCGTTTTGATCGACCAGGACGACGTCACCCACCTGCCCATGCATGGCCGCGCGCGCGCCGGCATTGGCTACCTGCCGCAGGAAGCGTCGATCTTCCGCAAGCTCTCGGTAGCCGACAACATCATGGCCATTCTGGAAACCCGCAAAGAGCTCGACAGCGCCGGCCGGCGCAAAGAGTTGGAAAGCCTGCTGCAGGAATTCCACATCAGCCATATCCGCGACAACCTCGGCATGAGCCTCTCCGGTGGTGAACGTCGACGCGTGGAAATCGCCCGCGCCCTGGCCACTGCGCCGAAATTCATTTTGCTGGATGAACCGTTCGCCGGTGTCGACCCAATTTCGGTGGGCGACATCAAACAGATCATTCACCACCTCAAGGCCAAAGGCATTGGCGTGTTGATCACCGATCACAACGTGCGTGAAACCCTGGATATCTGCGAAACCGCGTATATCGTCAACGACGGTCAACTGATCGCCGAGGGTGATTCGGCCACCATTCTGGCCAACCAGTTGGTGAAAGAAGTCTATTTGGGTCACGAGTTCCGTCTGTAGGGGCTGGCTACAGGCGCCTGGTTGTAGGCGCCTTCTGTAGTCATTCACAGATCCCCACTACAGACTTCGATTGAGGGCTAGGCAAACCCCTCAGAGTTAGGCATATAATTTGCTTCCTGGTGGCGCCCCGGCGCCCTCGTTGTGGAAGCGCGTATGCGCCGGCGAATAAGGTCTTAAGCCCCCTCCATGAAACCATCGCTCGTCCTAAAAATGGGCCAGCAGCTGACGATGACACCGCAGCTGCAACAAGCCATCCGCTTACTCCAACTGTCCACTCTGGATCTGCAACAAGAGATCCAAGAGGCACTGGAGTCCAATCCCATGCTCGAACGCCAAGAAGAAGGCGAGGACTTCGACAATAGCGACCCGCTGGCCGACGGTGCCGAAAGCGCACCGCCCGCGCCCAACAGCGAAGAGTCCTATCAGGAGACCAGCTACCAGGAAAGCTCGGCGCCGACCGTCGACAACCTGGAAGAAGGCGAGTGGAACGAACGCATCCCCAATGAGCTTCCCGTCGATACCGCCTGGGAAGACATTTACCAAACCAGCGCCAGCAGCCTGCCCAGCAACGACGATGACGAGTGGGAC
>NZ_JBBNAH010000246.1:0-1106 GCF_037994325.1 Pseudomonas sp. | reverse complement strand
GTTTTGAGGTGAAGGTAAATTCGCCGGTGGTGGCGCGAATGTGGTGTTGGCCAAGAACGATATCCACAGTACCGTCTTGCTCGGTAAGCAAACGAGCCAGTTCGAGAATACCTTTGCGCGGAACGATTACTTGATGGCGGTCGGCCTGCTCGATGCCAGCTTCCATCGAGCACATGGCCAGACGGTGACCATCCGTAGCAACAGCGCGCAATACGCCTGTTTGCACTTCGATCAACATGCCGTTCAGGTAGTAACGAACGTCCTGCTGGGCCATGGCAAAACTGGTGCGCTCAATCAAACGACGCAACTTGCTCTGTACCAGGGTGAAGGTAAACGAACCTGGGCCTTCTTCCACGGTAGGGAAGTCGTTAGCCGGTAGTGTCGACAGGGTAAAACGGCTGCGACCTGCCTTGACCACCAGCTTGGTTTCATCAACGCGGATATCGACCAGTGCGTCGTTAGGCAGGCTTTTGCAGATATCCATCAGCTTGCGCGCCGGCACGGTGATCTCGCCTGGCTCAGCCGGCTCTTCCAACGTCACGCGACCGACCAGCTCGACCTCAAGGTCGGTACCAGTCAGCGATAGCTGCTGGCCTTCGACCACGAGCAGCACGTTAGACAGCACCGGCAGCGTCTGCCGGCGTTCAACCACGCCAGCGACCAGTTGCAACGGTTTCAACAGGGCTTCGCGTTGAATAGTGAAATGCATGGTCTCGTCCCTTTGCCTCGTGGGCTGCGTAATGGGTCAGGTGGTCAGCGTGCGCAGCAGGTTCTTGTAGTCCTCGCGGATGTCCGCGTCGGATTCCCTAAGTTGAGCAATCTTACGGCATGCGTGCAACACCGTGGTGTGATCACGACCGCCGAAAGCATCGCCGATCTCCGGCAAGCTATGGTTGGTCAATTCTTTAGATAACGCCATCGCAACCTGCCTGGGCCGCGCGACTGAACGCGAGCGACGCTTGGACAGCAGGTCGGAAATCTTGATTTTGTAGTACTCGGCGACGGTGCGCTGAATATTGTCGACGCTCACCAGCTTGTCTTGTAGTGCCAACAAATCCTTCAACGATTCGCGAATCAGCTCAATGGTGATGTCACGGCCCATAAAG
>NZ_JBBNAH010000245.1:0-12503 GCF_037994325.1 Pseudomonas sp. | reverse complement strand
ACCTTGGCACTGGTGGCGTTGTTAAAGGTGTTGTCGTACACCCACTGCGGCGCCGAGCCGGTGCGGTGGGTGGGGTAGACCGGAATCTGGAAGGTTTCCGGGTAGGCGTTAAACAGCGCGACCTGCCCGGCCGTGAGGTTGGCTTTGTACTGGTCGAGGTTGGCTTTGGTAATGGTGAACAGCGGCTTCTCGCCGGCAAACGGGTCGACATGGTGCGCGCCCGGGCCTTTGTAGCCGGCCGGGGCTTGGGTCATGCCACCGGTCCAGGCGGGAATGGTGCCGGCAGCATTGCCGGCCTTTTCCGCGCCGAGCGGCGTGAGGGTGGTTTTTAGCGTGGCGGCTTGCCCGGCGGAAACGCCCGCCAGGCTATCGGTGCTGCCCAGGGCCAACAGAACGGCGGCGAGCAGCAGTGAGGTTTTATTCAACATGCACGGTTCTCCAGAAGTCTGTCAGGCATCAAAACGAGTACTTGGCGCTTAACGACACGTTGTCGCGGTCGCGCATCGAGTTGTTACGGCCAGCGCCGTAGTACTCGGTGTACTGCAGCCCTACTTCGAAGGCGTTCAGGTAGCTGGCATCCATACCCAAGGTGTAGGCCTTGCGCCCTTCGATAAAGTTACCGGTGCGGTCGGAGTTGCCCTGGAAGTCGTCCTGGTACACCACGTAGGGCGACAGTTTTACCCCGGCGTACACGTCGTTCCAGCTACCGGACAGCAGCAAGGTATAGCCGTAGCTGTCGCGGGTGATCTGGTCGGAGTCGCCGTTTTCCGGGTCGACGTAAGCCTTGTCGGTGGTGCTGGCGAACTTGCGTGTGCTGCCGTCGTAGGCGGTGTATTTCAGGCTGCTGCCACGGATATGTTGCGAGGCGATTTCCGCCACGCCCATTACCGAGTCAAAGCTGACCATGGGGCCGAAGTTGTAGATGGTGGAGAGCGAGATGTTGTAGGTTTCGGCGCGTTCGTAGTTTTCGAAAAGCTGCGAGCGGCAGAGTTGTTTGCCCGCGACAGCGGCGCAGGCCTGATCACCTGGCGTCGCGCTGTCAGTCAAGCTAGAACCGCCAATGCCTTGAATCAGCAAGTCACCCAGTAGGTCATCCGTGGCGGCAATGCTGATAGGTGCATTGGGCCGATAGGCCACCTCTCCTGAAAACGAGGCATCCCCCACGGTGGTATTGAAGCTGAAACCGTACATGCGGATATTTTCCACATAGTCACGGCGCGCCTCGGCATTGCCGGCCATATCCAATGTTGCCAACGCGCCAGCAGCCTCAACGTCGCCGCCAGTCAGGGCAAGCAGTGTCGCTTGATCGGCGCCTTCGTAGTTGCGTAGGTCCACCGCAATTTGCGGCTCTTTGGCGTGGTAGTTAACGAAATAGAATCCGAACTCGGTGGAGTTCAACTGCTCCGCGACATAGCGAAATGAGACCCCGAACTGGCCGCTGTCGTCGGCCTCGATGTCTTTACCAATATTGGCAACCTTGAACACGCCGGTTTCTGTGTTCAGGTACGAGTTGGCGCCATACGGTCCGTTGCCCAACAACCCGCCCGCAACAAAGCCTGGGTAAAACTGCATGGCCGGGATCAGCCGCGCATCGGTGGTATACGCCGTATTCCCCCCCTCGGCGAACAAATCCGTGTCACCAAAATACGTACCGGCAGGGTCCAGTTGGGTCTCTTTCCATTTCCACTGGTAGAAGGCTTCCATGGACAAATCGTCGGTAAGCCCGACGTTAAAACTGAAGGCTTCCATCGGCACCAGCACTTCCTTTAACTCGGAGCCTGGCAAGTGGAACTTGGCGGCGTCCACCGGGTTGATGGTGTTAACCCCGCCGCGGTAGAACACGCCCTCGCCCCAACTCAGCACCTGCCGGCCGACTTTGGCCGCCACCGGTTGGTCGTAGATATCCCAGTTGCCATACAGATAGGCGTCGAGAATCTGCGCTTTGCGCCCGGCGTTATGGCGGGTGTCTTGGGTAAATTCGTTGTCGTTGGGGAAGTTCTGGCTGGGGCGCTCGACACCGTTGGTGGTGCCGTCGTAGTCGTTGCGCTTGTCCATGATTTGCGTGTCGTAGAACGCAGTGCCGCGCACAAACAAACCGTAGTTCTGGTACTTGGCCGACAGGTCGGAGGTGGCTTTGTAGACTTCGGAAACCAGCCCGGTGTCGAAGTTACGGTTGCCGTCGTCGGCGTTGATATCGGTGATATTGCCCTTGTCGCGACCCTGCACACGCCACATCGAGCCGTATGAGAGGGTGGTGTCCAACGAGCCGGTCACCTCGTTGTCGGCAAAGCTGAATTCAGCCCCTTGCGCCGTACCCGCTACCAGCACTGGCAACAGCGCCAAGGCCGCACCGGCCTGCCATGGGCGAATTTTCCACGTGGGAAAGCACACTTGCGTCTTCATCGACAACGCTCCTTATCGGCCAAGATTATTCGGGAGGCTCAGGGCCGCCCTGTTCTTATTCGTCTCTCGGCTGCTGATGGCAGGCTAGGCACGCGCCCTTAGCCATCAACAGAAACTCCATCGTCCGCGCACGTACGGCTAATTGGTACGATAGTGCACGCAAAGTAACAAAGTGTTGCCTTGCTGCCAACCGGTGCAAAGAAATTAGCAGCTGCAGGGCAAACGACAGGGGCTGAAGGTGAGTTTGGGTGGCGTGGTCTAGCGGATATTCTGGATCCCCGCCTGCGCGGGGATGACGGATGACAGGGACTATCAGCGGTCCTTCGTCGTCCCCGCGAAGGCGGGGATCCAGGTTCGCAGTGGTGTGCCATACGCACCAAGCGATGTGCGCGTTAAACACCGGGCGCGGGCCGCGGTGCAGAAGGCGGGCAATAAAAAACCCGAGGCGCATGGCGGCTCGGGTTGGGTAAGGCGGGTGTGTTTACTGCACGGTAAAGGTCTTCTCGGCCAACAACCGGTCGCCCTGGAACACCATAAAACGCCACTCGCCTTTGGCCAGCTCGTTGTATTCGGTGAACTCAAAGGCCATCACGTCTTGCGGTGCGCCAACCACCAGTTTCTGCTCCACCACCAATTTGTCGTGGCGGCCATCGGCGGATTGAATGCCGGGGGTGAGGTAGAGCAAGGTCAGCGGCGTGTCGTCGGCCTTCTTGTTGGCCAGGGTATAGCGAATGCCAAATTTGGTGCCCAGCTTGGCCGGAATTTCATCCGTGTTGAGGATGGTTTGCTGGCTGCGGGTAAGCACGCGCTCGCCCGGTTGCAGGTCTTTGGCGCTGGTTTCAAAAATGCCGAATTCCACCGGGCCTTCTACCCGCACTTCGGCAGCCGCCATTTGGCTAATACCACACAGCAGCAAAGCCGCCAGCGAACTCATACGGATGACTTGCATATCGCGCTCCTTAGTTGGGATGGCGCGAGCTTATGACGTGGCAATGACAGACTGATGACAACGGAAAAACATCAACGCGGAGTTGTTTCCTTGAGGTTACGCGGCAGCACATTAAGGAAATTATCGCGGGCGACCTTCTGCGCCACATCGGCCGGCAAGGCATCGAGAAACGGGTCAAAGCCATGCATTTGCTCGCCAATGCCCTCGAACTTACCCACCACATCAGAGCCCAGCATAAAGCGCTCAGGGAAACGCTCGACCAGCGCCAGCCATTCCTTATTGGGCTTACCGGCATCGTCCATCAAATACGGGTGCAACACGCTCCAGGACAGGTCGATATACAGATTCGGGTAGGCCTCCAGCATGCGTTGCAAGGTCGGCAGCACGAAGTCCAACTGGGTTTGATGGCGGTGCAATTCCAGGCTGGTGCCGGCATGCGCCCAAATAAAGCGCGTGTGCGGATGGTTGCGCAGCGGCTCCTCAACTTCATGCAGGTACAGCGGATTTTTCTCACGCTTGGAGGTGATATTGCTGTGCAGCAACACCGGTAAATCGTGCTCGGCGGCCAGGTGGTAAACGGCGGTCATGGCCTCGTTATTGGCCCGTGGTGTATCGCCAGAGGTGATGGCCGTGAGGTCGTCGTGGCGGGTGAACACTTCACCAATGCCTTGCCACAAGCCGGGGTAGAGTTTGAGCAGGCGTTCGATATGGGTGGCGGCGTTTTTGTCGACCGGGTTAAAGCCGGAAATAAACGGGTGAAAGCGTTGGCGCTGGGCCTGGTTTAAATCGCCCAAGGCGGCGGCCACATAAAAATCGGTGGCGCTGTACCAATAGGCATCGGCGTCGTCACCGGCGTAATAGCGCGGGCGTTTGGGCTCGTCTTCATGCCATTTCTTCGCCAGCGGAATACCGGTGATCATTACATGGTCGACGCGGTTGGCATCCATCTGCTCCAGCAACTTCTGCATACCTTCAGTTTCCTGAAAGAAGTCGACGTAGTGCAGGTGGGCATCGGTGTAGTGGTAGTCGCGGGCCTGGCTAGCGCTGGCGATGGCCAACCAGGTACAGAGCATGGCAATGGTTTTTGGAAAAATGGACAACGGTTCGCTCCCTGAAAATGCCTGACAAGCATAGACCTTCGGCTAGGCTTGCAGGTTCAAGCTGGGCCAAGCAGGATGCTCTACCCCGCCATTTGTCTGTTGAGATCAACCATGACCATTACCGTCACCAGCCAGTCTGCCAGCAGCTACCGCCATGAAATTCAGATCGCCGAACTGGCGCCGTTGTTTACCGATATGCCCACGGCGCTCGGCGGCGAAAGCTCGGCGCCCGATCCGCATGACTACTTCGACACCGCCCTGGGCGCCTGCAAAGCCCTGACCGTGACCCAATACGCCCGCGCTCGCGGCATCCCGCTAACGGGTATTCAGGTGGCCGTCAGTCGCGATGCCAGCAAAGAACGCGAAGGCCATTACACCCTCAATGTCACCCTCACCTTGCAAGGTGAACTCAGCGATGAGCAACGTGCCAAGCTGCTGGCCATCGCCGACAAATGCCCGGTGCACAAGCTGATGACCAGCACTGAAATCCACGTTGAAACGCAACTGGGTTAATTGACCATGGCCAGCCCGATCCTGCTTCGCCCGCGCCCGGAAGATGTCGAAGGGCAACCCATCCTGCGCCCCCTGCCCTCGGCGCAATGCCGCAGCGTGGGGCCCTTTGTGTTTTTCGACCATATCCTCAGCAATCGCTATGCACCGGGCACCGGCATGAACGTGCGTCAGCATCCGCATATCGGCCTGTCGACCCTGAGCTACCTGTTCGAAGGCGCGTTGCTGCACAAAGACAGCCTGGGCTCGGACCAGTACGTGGCGGCCGGCGATGTTAGCTACATGACGGCGGGCAGCGGCGTTGCCCATGTCGAGCGCACCCCGGCCGAGCTATGGCAAAGCGGCTCGCAGCTGCATGGCCTGCAACTGTGGCTGGCCCTGCCCCAACACCTGGAACAGAGCACCCCGAGCTACAGCCACCACAGCGTTGGCGAGTTACCGGAAAGTGAGGCATTGGGCGTGCGTATCCGCCTGGTCGCTGGCGAAGGGTTTTGCCTGAAATCGCCCGTGCCGGTGCCCACCCCTACCCTGCTGGCTGATATCTACATGAGCACGGGCGCCGCGCAATTTATTGCGGCCGAACATGAGCAACGGGGGCTGTATGTGATCAGCGGCGAAGCGCGTTTGGAGGACCAGCCGCTACCCGTGCAGAGCATGCTGGTATTGCCCGCAGGCGAGACCTACACCGTGTTCGCCGACAGCGATTGCCAGGTGATTATGGTCGGCGGCGCAGCGCTGGACGGGCCACGGCGCATGAATTGGAATTTTGTGGCCAGTGATTCGGCGTTGATTGATCGGGCGCGAGAGAAATGGGCGGCGCAGGATTGGCCGACGGTGGCCGGGGAAAGCGAACGGATCGAGTTGCCGCGTTAAAGCGTGGCTCATGGAAACCTACGACCCATCGACAATCCTGGATTCCCGCCTACGCGGGAATGACGGCGTTCCAATTGCAACCCACCGTCGTCCCCGCGTAGGCGGGGACCCAGAATTTCATGGCGAACCCGACTTGCGTTACAGCGCCTCTTTAAGCAAATGCGCCATGTTGGCAAACGCCCGTGCGGCAACGGTGGGGTTGTATTTCATCATTGGCAAATTGTCGGCTGCCGGGTCGGTAAAGGAATGCACGGCACCGCCGTAGCTGACCAACTGCCAGTCAACATTGGCCGCATCCATCTCTGCTTCAAACGCTGGCAGTTGCTCTTTCGGAACCAGCGGGTCGGCAGCACCATGCAGCACCAACACCTTGCCTTTGATGTTGTTGGCATCGGCGGTATTGGGGGTATCAAGCGTGCCATGGAAAGACACCGCCGCTTTTATCGGCGCGCCATCGCGGGCCAGTTCCAGGGCGCAGCAGCCGCCAAAGCAGAAGCCAAACACGGCCAATTTAGCGCTATCAACCGGCGCATGGGTTTGGCTTTGCAGTGTCGCCAGGCTGGCTTGCATACGGGTGCGCAACAGCGCGCGGTCGTTTTTCAACGGCATCATCGCCGCAGCCGCTTGTTCGTGGCCGTTGGGGCGCACATCGGCGCCGTAGATATCGGCAACCAGCACCACATAGTCTTTGCCGGCGGCTTTCTTGGCCAGTTCGATGGCGCCATCGGTGACGCCCATCCAGTTCGGCGCCAGCAACAGGCCTGGGCGCGCAGCGGTTACGCTAGGGTCAAATACCAGTTGGCCTTCGTAGCCATGGCCATCAACGCTGTAGGCCACTGGAATTACGCTGAATTCGCTCATCACTCACTCCTGGGATCGGTCATTGGTTGGGGCAGCAACGCGGAAATGACAAAACCCGCCGAAGCGGGTTTTGTGTTCACTCTAGTGTTAAACCGACAGCTCGACGAGCAGCTTGTTCAGGCGACGCACGTAGGCGGCCGGGTCTTTCAGGCTGTCGCCAGCGGCCAGCGCGGCTTGGTCGAAGAGGATGTGCGACAGGTCGCCAAAACGCTCTTCGCTCTGCTCGTTGTCGAGTTTTTCGATCAGCGGGTGAGCCGGGTTGAATTCAAAGATTGGCTTCGAATCCGGCACCTTTTGCCCGCTGGCTTCAAGGATCTGGCGCATTTGCAGGCCCAGGTCCTGTTCGCCAATGGCGAGAATCGCTGGCGAGTCGGTCAGGCGGTGGGAAACCCGCACTTCGCTAACGCTGCTGCCCAGCGCGGCTTTCAGGCGCTCAACCAAGCCCTCTTTGGCTTTGGCGGCTTCTTCCTGGGTTTTCTTGTCTTCTTCCGAATCCAGGTTGCCAAGGTCGAGGTCACCACGGGCCACGTCGACAAACTGCTTGCCGTCGAAGTCGGTGAGGTAGCTCATCAGCCACTCATCAATACGGTCGGTGAGCAGCAGCACTTCGATGCCTTTCTTGCGGAACACTTCCAGGTGCGGGCTGTTTTTCACTTGGGCGTAGCTTTCGCCAGTGAGGTAGTAAACCTTGTCCTGGCCTTCTTTAACGCGGGCCAAGTAGTCAGCCAACGACACGCTTTGCTCGCCGCTGTCATCGCTGGTGGAGGCAAAACGCAGCAGGCCGGCGATTTTTTCTTTGTTGGCGAAGTCTTCAGCCGGGCCTTCTTTGATCACCTGGCCAAAGTTTTTCCAGAAGCTTTTGTATTGCTCAGGTTCGTTTTTCGCCAGCTTTTCCAGCATGTCCAGTACGCGCTTGGTCAGCGCCGACTTCATCGAGTCGATGATCGGGTCTTTCTGCAAGATTTCCCGCGAGACGTTCAGCGACAGGTCGTTGGAGTCGACCACGCCTTTAACAAAGCGCAGGTACAGCGGCAGGAACTCGTCGGCCTGGTCCATCACGAATACGCGCTGCACGTAGAGCTTCAAGCCCTTCGGTGCTTCGCGCTGGTACATATCGAACGGCGCGCGGCTCGGCACGTACAACAGCGAGGTGTATTCCAGCTTGCCTTCAACCTTGTTATGGCTCCAGCTCAGCGGGTTCTCATAGTCGTGGGAGACGTGTTTGTAGAACTCCTGGTATTCCTCGTCCTTAACCTCGGTACGCGGACGGGTCCACAGCGCGCTGGCGCGGTTGACGGTTTCCCACTCGGTTTCGGTAGGCGCGTCTTCGCCGTGCTGCTCTTTCGGCAACTCGATGGGCAAGGCGATATGGTCGGAGTATTTCTTGATGATATTGCGCAGGCGCCAGCCATCGGCGAACTCGTTTTCCGCCGGCTTAAGGTGCAACACGATACGGGTGCCGCGCTCGGGCTTGTCGATGGTGGCGATTTCAAACTCGCCCTCGCCCTTGGAGCTCCAGTGCACGCCTTCGCTGGCCGCAGTGCCGGCACGGCGGCTGAACACTTCAACCTGGTCAGCAACAATAAAGGCCGAGTAGAAGCCCACGCCGAACTGGCCGATCAGGTGCGAATCTTTTTTCTCGTCACCGGACAATTGCTTCATAAAGTCGGCGGTGCCGGACTTGGCAATAGTGCCCAGGTGGGTGATGGCGTCTTCGCGGCTCATGCCGATACCGTTGTCCTCAAGGGTCACGGTGTTGGCGGCCTTATCGAAGCTCACGCGAATTTTCAGGGCATCGCCACCTTCCAGCAGGGCTGGATTGGCGAGGGCTTCGAAACGCAGCTTATCGGCGGCGTCGGAGGCGTTAGAGATCAACTCGCGAAGGAAAATTTCCTTGTTGGAATACAGCGAATGGATCATGAGATGCAGCAGCTGCTTCACCTCGGTCTGGAAGCCCAGGGTTTCCTTTTGAGTTTCCACACTCATGGTCGTTTAACTCCAAGCAGATGGCAGAGGCCGCTAACACGGCGATGACCAACAGATGGGGGCAAGGGCTGGGATTTCAAGTGCTTAGGCTAAGGGGCGGGTGCTGTGCATGACGTGCACCCCGCCTGCGCGGGGACGACGGGCAGATTTATGCAACACCGTCATTCGCGTGCAGGCGGCGGTCCGATTCGCAATCCAGATGTCCACGGCGCCACTGCGTGCAGCCAAAGCGCCATTCCTCAGGGCTCTAACAATTCAATCGAGGTGATCTGCGCCGGTAGCACGGCAAAACTCGCCCCGCCCTGCCCCTTAAGGTTGCGCTGCACAACAATCTGCCCGTCGGTATCAATGCCATTGAAGCGCCCCTCAACCATGCTGCCGCGCTCGGTCATTATGCGCATCTGCAAATTCATATAGCGGCTGGGGTTGCTTTGTAGGCGCTCCAGGCTGAAGCGCTGACGGCGGTCCAGCGAGCTATTCGCTGCGGGAACAGGGTTAGCAGCCGGCGCCTTCTCGGGTTTTACCTCGGCAGCCACCTCGGCCTTTGCTTCAACCTGATAGCGATCGCCCACCACAATCCAGCCGCGACTCGGGCTTTTGCGCAGAACAACCGGCAACTGCTCATTACGGTCGTTAATCCGCGCCTCAATGCTCAGGCTCATATTGCTCGCCGGAAAATTCACCCCAGGCAAAATGCCCAGCTCAACCCGCTGGGTGGCGTAACGGCGCTTGAGGTAATCGGTGATTACGTATTCCAGCGTTTCCCGCGAGTCGTAGCGGGCATCCACCTTGCCATCGACATAACGCAGGTGATCGGTAAACAACTCCACCGTGCCGCTCAGGGTGGTTTTGAACTGCGGCGGCAACACCAAATGGAAGTCGCCGGCCAGCTTGTTCGGCCCTTGCGGCTCTAATTTCAGGTGCAACGTATAGGCATGGTTAAGGCGACGCGCTTCAGGCAGTTCCTGCTCCGGTAGCAGCCAGCTCAACTGCACTTCGGGCAGGTTGCCGCTGTCTTGCGGCAGCACATCGACGCGCACCGGGGCGTTGCCGTTTTTGACCAGGTTGGGCAAACGAATGGTCACTTCACGGCGGGCAAACACATCCTCGCCTTCGCGCAAGCTCAATACGCCATCGATCAACTCTGCTTGCTGCGGCGCAAACGGCTGGCCGTTAAGGCTGCCGCGCAGGTGGATGGCCAACTCGGCAGGGGCCTGCACTGGCGGGCGCGCCCAGTCCAGGCTGAGGATGGCCTGCAAGCGCTGGGCATCTTGATTAGCCAGCAAGGTCAGGCCGACGATCAGCGGAATAAAGCCCAAGCCGCTCAGCACCACGGCTTTGCGCGCCACACGCCAATGGCGCAGCACATACACCAGGGTCAGCGGCGGAAACAGGCTACCCAGCCCCCACAGCAAGCTGGTGTCGAACGCCAGCATGACCAACCACACCAGCCCGACCAGAATCAGCAGCAAGCCACCGAGGATCAGCAACGCATCCATCTACACATCCTTATTGTCCTGAACGTCTTGCCTGGAGTACCGCTAGCAGCCTACGGCTCATCGACCTTGAAGTGCGCCCGCGCAGTGGCGATGGGTTCGCTGCGCGTAGTTTGCCAGGCAGTGATCGCCACATTGGCCACGCGCCGCCCTTGGCGCCAGACCTGGCACGCGGCGAAGGTGTCACGATAGTGGCCGGCGCGTAGGTAATCTATCGAGAAGTCGATGATTTTCGGAAAGTGCGGCGTGCCCATAAACATCAACAAATGGAGCATGGCGCTGTGTTCCATAAACCCGGCAATTACACCGCCATGAATGGCCGGCAGAATCGGGTTGCCGATGCTGTCTTTATTGGCCGGGATGCGGAACACCATGTCATCGCCCAGGCGCAGGCATTCAATGCCCAATAGCTTGGCGTACGGGGTCAGCTCCAACAGCTCGTCGTAGTTGTTCTTTTCGTGCGCCGCCTTTACCAATTGGCTCAGGTTCAGGGCTGGCAGCTCGGTGTCGCTCATGCCGTGCCTCCGTCTATCGCGCTTTTGAAGTGCTCAGGTTTGACTGCCGAACTTTGCAGCTCTTTGCCCTGCACGCCTTTGCCCATGCGCATAAAGGTGCCGACCACATTGGCGATGGGTTGCTCGGGGTCGTCTTGGTAGGCGTAGCCGCGGGTGAAGATGATATTGGGCGTAACGCGGTAGCACTCGGCCACGCCGAACACATCTTTATGCGGCTCGGCTGGGCGCATGTAGTCGATGCGCAGGTCCAGGGTCGGGCAGATTTCGAAATCTGGCAGTACGCAGATGGTGGAAATGCCGCAGGTGGTGTCCATCAACGTGGTGATGGCGCCGCCATGGATAACGCCGGTTTCCGGGTTACCAATAATCTGCCGGCTATAAGGCAGGCGCAGGGTTAGACGCTGGCTGTCGATCGCATGCACGCTCAGGCCCAGTACCTGGCAATGACGCAACGCCCACAGGAAGCGCTGGGCGCGCTCTAGAATCAGGCTATCGCTCATGTTCACGGCCTATGTTGTTGATCCATAAGGGCCGCATCATACCTTTCCAGACCAAGGTTTGGAGCCGTCAGACGACTTTGGTTGGAACTTCGCGCAGCAGGTCACGCTCCAAAACCGCAGCGATAAGATAAATCGCCCCGATAACGCGAAAAGGACCAATACCTATGAAAAAGCCAATTGCCTACGCCCTGCTGCTCGCCGCCACCATGACCATGGCCGCCTGCGATAAAACCCCAGAAGACAAAATGGAATCCGCACGCGAATCCGCCCAGGATTCCGCCGAGTCGGCACAAGATGCCGCACAGAAAACGGGCGAAGCCATTCAGCAAAAAGCTGAAGAAGCTCACGAAGAAGCCACCAAGTAATTCGCTCTACTTGCTAGCAGACAAAGGCCCACAGATGTGGGCCTTTGTTGTTTCTGGGGGAAGTTGAGTGTAGCCATCCCTGCTCGTCATCACCGCGTAGGTGAGTACCCAGAAGTGCGCGCCGAACCAAGCATTTTGGCGTGGCTTACAATCCTGGGTCCCCGCCTGCGCGGGGACGACGGATATCTGTCGCTACATTCTCGTCATTCCCGCGAAGGCGGGAATCCAGAGTGGTGCGCGGACATGCGGTCGCATGTGCTATCACATCACCCGCTGCCCTGCCTGCGCGGGTACGACCGCATTGGTTCCAGATCAAGCAACCAAGCGCAAATTCGGGCTCAGCATAATCAGCAGCGTGCAGACCAAGCCGACAATCCACACCAGCGAACGCTGCCAAGGCAAATCAGCCCAATACAAGCCCAGATAGAGCACGCGGCATACGACAAAGATCACCGCCAACGTATCGACAAACCAGCCCATGGTTTGCGTGGTATGCGCCATCAACACAGCGGCGGCGAACAACATAAACGCTTCAAAGCTATTCTGATGCGCCGCATACGCCCGCGCCCCAAACCCCGTTAACCGCGCCTGCTGCGCACGCGGATGGTGGTTGTCGTAGCCACCATCCTTATTCATTTCCTTGGCCACCGGAATCTTCGCCACGAAGATTAAAAGGGCCGAGATAAACACACACCAAAACGGCAAGCTCATCGATTGTTCTCCTTGTTATTGGGCAATGCGCCGCACGCCAGTGTAGCGCCCCGTAGGGTGTGCTGTGCGCACCAAGCGATTTAGCGGAAAACGCAATGGTGCGCACAGTGTTCAGCCGGGAGACATAGGTAACAGGTGTCGGGAGACATAGGTAACGCATTTAGGCTTAGGCAATCCTTCGAATCGGGAGATCGAGTGATGCCATGGTCGGAGCGAAGCACTATGTCGATTAGA
>NZ_JBBNAH010000244.1:0-1714 GCF_037994325.1 Pseudomonas sp. | reverse complement strand
GCTCTAGCTGGCTCGACCTCGACTTGTGGCACGGCTGAAATCCTAAAAAGCATCGCCCACAAAAAAGCCCGCTCATTGAGCGGGCTTTTTGTTTCTGTGTTGCTGGTGAGGCAGCAATCAGAACGCTGGAACTACAGCGCCTTTGTACTTCTCTTCGATGAATTTCTTCACTTCAGGCGTGCGCAGGGCCTTGGCCAGTTTCTGGATGCTGTCGGAGTCTTTGTTGTCCGGGCGGGCTACCAGGTTGTTGACGTAAGGCGAGTCGCTGCCTTCGATGATCAGCGCGTCCTTTTTCGGGTCGAGCTTGGCTTCCAGGGCGTAGTTGGTGTTGATCAGCGCCAGGTCAACCTGGGTGAGCACGCGCGGCAGGGTGGCCGCTTCCAATTCGCGGAATTTCAGGCCCTTGGTGTTTTCGCTGATGTCTTTCACGGTGGCCAGAATGTTGTGGCTGTCTTTCAGTTTGATCAGGCCCGCTTTTTCCAGCAGCAGCAGGGAGCGGCCGCCGTTGGTGGCGTCGTTCGGGATAGCAACGGTAGCGCCTTGTGGCAGCTCGTCGAGCTTTTTGTATTTGCTCGAGTAGGCGCCGAAGGGTTCTACGTGCACGCCAACTACGGTCACCAGGTTAGCGCCGCGGTTCTTGTTGAACTCGTCGAGGTAGGGCTGGTGTTGGAAGAAGTTGGCGTCCAGACGTTTCTCAACCAGTTGTACGTTCGGCTGCACATAGTCGGTGAACACTTTAACTTTCAGGTCCACGCCTTCTTTGGCCAGGGTTGGCTTGATGAATTCGAGGATCTCCGCGTGCGGCACAGCGGAGGCGGCAACGGTGATGGTTTCCGCGTGAGCGGAGAAGGCTGCGACGGCAGCCAGGGCAGCGATCAGTTTTTTCATCTCTGGGTTCCTTGTGGGATGCAGTGTTGGCGGCTGGTGGCCGCACTCATTGGGTGTTCAAAAGCGGTTTATTTTCTAGAAAAGTGCACCACCAGCTTGTCGCCGACGGTTTGCAGTACCTGGACCAGGATCAGCAGCAGAATGACGGTGACCACCATCACGTCTGTCTGATAGCGCTGATAGCCATAACGCACTGCCAGGTCGCCAAGGCCGCCGCCGCCAATCAGGCCGGACATCGCGGTGTAGGAGACCAGGGTGATCGCAGTCACGGTAATTGCAGCAACAATGCCCGGCAGCGCTTCCGGCAGCAGGGCGTTGACCACGATTTGCCGTGTCGTCGCGCCCATGGCCTGGGTGGCTTCGATAATGCCGCGGTCGACTTCACGCAGCGCGGTTTCCACCAGGCGCGCAAAGAATGGGGTAGCGCCAACCACCAGAGGCGGAATCGCCCCGGCGACGCCCAGCGAGGTGCCGGTAATCAGCACGGTCAACGGGATCATCACGATCAGCAAAATCACAAATGGCACCGAGCGCAGAATGTTCACTATCACTGACAGCAAGGCATACAGGCCCTTCTGTTCGAACATCTGCCGCGGCCCGGTGAGAAACAGCAACACGCCCAAAGGCAGGCCGAGCAGTACGGTAAACACCATGGAGCCACCGAGCATGCTCAGGGTGTCGAGCGTGGCCTGCCAGATTTCGATCCAGTCGACATTGGGGAATAGGGCTTCCATTAGCGCAGCACCTCCAAGTGCACATCACTGGCGCCAAAGCGCGCCAGCGCGGCGTCGATATCGCCGCCGGTGAGGGCCAGGGTGAGTTGGCC
>NZ_JBBNAH010000243.1:0-8633 GCF_037994325.1 Pseudomonas sp. | reverse complement strand
GCCGGGCGCATCAGTGCGCAGTGCGATGGCACGCTCACCGGCAGCGGCATGGCGCGTTTGGCGCCTCGAGCCTTACAGGCCTCAATGGCGCGCTCAACGGCCGCAGCCGAACCGGCGATTACCACCTGGCCCGGCGCGTTGAAGTTCACCGCGCTCACCACGTCGCCTTGGGCTGCCTCGGCACAAGCGGCGAGCACGTCAGCATCTTCCAGACCAAGAATGGCGGCCATACCGCCCTGCCCGGCCGGAACGGCTTTTTGCATCAACTGACCACGACGCTCAACCAGTTTTACCGCATCGGCAAACCCAAGGCTGCCAGCGGCAACCAACGCCGAGTACTCACCCAGGCTGTGACCGGCAACGAACGCAGGACGTGCGCCGGACTCCGCCAGCCACACTCGCCACAACGCGATCGAGGCAGCGAGAATGGCCGGTTGGGTTTTGTCAGTTTGATTGAGGGTTTCTTCTGGACCGGTCTGGGTCAGCGCCCAGAGGTCATAACCTAACGCTTCAGAAGCTTCGGCAAAGGTATCAAGCACCAGCTTTTGCTGTGCGCCATGCTCGGCGAGCATTCCCAGAGACTGTGAGCCTTGGCCTGGGAAGACGAATGCGAGGGATGCAGACATATGGACGGTCCCTAATGGTCTTATCGTCGGGAGGATCACGCGCGAGCGAGTCGAGCGCAACAAACTGACAAGTTGGATGACAGGCTACCGAGTGCGGTCACATCGGCAGCACACGCATTACAGCAACAGATGTTCGAGACGGCCATGTAAGCGTTGCGGTAAATCTTCGCGCACTTCCATGACGGCTCGGCGAATCGCGCTCTGAAAACCTTCCGGCCCAGCGGCGCCATGACTTTTCACCACAATCGCCTGCAACCCTAAAAAGCTCGCGCCATTGTGCCGCGCGGGCGCTAATTCACCTTGCAGACGCTTGAGTACTGGCAGCGCCAGAGAACCAATCAAGCGCGAACCGAGGTTTTGCTTGAACAGCGCCTCCATACGCTTGGAAATCATCGACGCCAGCCCCTCGCTGGACTTGAGCAGAATATTGCCGACAAAGCCGTCGCACACCACCACATCCGCCTCGCCACGATAAAGACCATCGCCCTCAATAAAGCCGATGTAATTTAGCTCGCTGACTGGCTGCAGCAGACTCGCTGCCAGCTTGACCTGCTGATTGCCTTTAACGTCCTCGGTGCCCACATTCAGCAGCGCGATGCGCGGGCGCACTACACCCAACGCTTCAGCGGCAACCGAACCCATTACGGCGAACTGATAGAGATGCTCAGCGCTGCAGTCGACGTTGGCGCCCAGATCGAGCAACTGGCAATGGCCGCGCTCAGTGGGAATCGCCGTCATCATCGCCGGGCGATCGATACCCGGTAGGGTTTTCAGCAGGTAACGCGATAGCGCCATCAGCGCGCCGGTGTTACCAGCACTGACACAGGCCTGCGCACGACCATCGCGCACTAACTCCAACGCCACGCGCATTGAAGAGTCGGGCTTGCTGCGCAAGGCCTGCGCAGGACGGTCATCCATCGCGATCACTTCGCTGGCCTGCTCAACGTGCAGACGAGCGCGATCGACACCCGGATGGCGAGCAATCAATTCATTTAGTAAGGAGGTTTGGCCGACGAGGACCAGGTGTAACGAGGGGAATTCAGCCAGACACGCAATGCAGGCTGGAACAATGCTGTGGGGACCGAAGTCCCCACCCATTGCGTCAATCGCGATGATCGGAGCGGACAAGGATTACTCGTCAGCGCCCTTGTCGATCACTTTACGGCCACGGTATACGCCTTCTGGCGAAACGTGGTGACGCAGGTGAACTTCACCGGTGCTCTTCTCTACCGACAGAGTGCTTGCAGTCAGAGCGTCGTGCGAACGGCGCATGTCGCGAGCGGAGCGGGATTTTTTGTTCTGCTGAACAGCCATAATTAATTAACTCCTAAACGTTTGGGTCACGCTTTAACTGTGCCAATACACTGAACGGGTTGGACCGCGATACCTCGTCCTCGCTCGGTTCAGGCTCTTCAAGGCCTGCCGGTTGCTGGCAATCTTCTGGATCATGCAATGGCACGATGGGCAAGGCGAGCAACAGCTCCTCCTCGATCAACGCCGGTAGATCCAATGGATCCTCACCCAATTCCAGCACGTCGTAGCCTTGCGGCACAGATTGGGTATTCCCACCTTCTTTCACCACAGCGTAACTGCACTCGCTGTGGATAGGCAGGGCGACCAGCTCCAGACAACGCTGACAAACCATCTTGACCTCAACGTCGATCGTGCTGTGCATCACTGGCGATCTACGCTCGTCGCGTTCGAAAACAAACTTCGCACGGACGACACCGACATTATCGGCAAGTGGATCGCAGAGACGCTGCAAATCGGCTAGCGGCAACTCACCTTCAAGGGTGGCACCACGATCAGCCAGTTTGCGCGGATCAACGTGAGGAGGAATCGGGCCATTCAACATAGGCGCAGCATTCTAGGGATGCACCCTGCCTCTGTCAAAGGGAAATTCAGCCTGGGCGCCAATGCCCACGCCCGTTAGAATCGCCTTCCTTATCAAGGAACTGCCATGCTCCCGCTACTGCTCGCCTCCAGCTCCCCATACCGC
The DNA here is from genome assembly GCF_037994325.1 of Pseudomonas sp. Classification (GTDB taxonomy): domain Bacteria; phylum Pseudomonadota; class Gammaproteobacteria; order Pseudomonadales; family Pseudomonadaceae; genus Aquipseudomonas. The sequence goes on along the minus strand of NZ_JBBNAH010000243.1, from coordinate 6,008 downwards.
CGCGAATTGCTTGCGCGCCTGCGCCTGCCATTTGTCTGCGCCAGCCCGGATATAGATGAAGCGCACCAGCCCAACGAAACGGCGACCGCCCTAGTACTGCGCCTGGCAGAGCAAAAGGCACGAGCCCTGGCTGAACAGCACCCGGGACATCTGATCATCGGCTCAGACCAAGTAGCCGTGCTGGGCGAGCAAATACTCGGAAAACCCCACGACTTCGAACGCGCCCACCGCCAGCTAAGCAATGCCAGCGGCAAGAGCGTGAGCTTTCTTACCGGATTGGCACTTCTGAACAGCGTTACCGGTGAATGCCAGGTCGATTGCGTGCCCTTTACCGTGCACTTTCGTGAACTCGACGCCGAGCGCATCACCCGCTACCTGCATGCCGAGCAACCGTACGACTGCGCCGGCAGTTTTAAAGCCGAAGGCCTGGGTGTCAGCCTGTTTCGCGCCACTGAAGGCAGTGATGCCACCAGCCTGGTCGGCCTGCCACTGATTCGCCTAGTGGATATGCTGCTGGCTGAAGGCGTGCAAATCCCCTAAGCCCTCCCTCTATACACAACCCGCTAAACAAAAGCCCGGCATCAGCCGGGCTTTTGTTTAGCGCAACTCAGCTCAGCGCAGAGTCGGCCCCTGGAAGCCCATCCACATGGCCGCATGCTCAGCCACGCTGGCGCCGAGCTTCTTGGCGAAGCGGTCGAACGGCGTTTCTTTTACGGTGTAATCGACCAACTCTTTCTCGCCGATCACATCACGCGCCACTGAACTGGTGTTACCCAGACCATCAATCAAACCCAACTGCAGCGCTTGCTCACCGGTCCAGATCAAACCGGAGAACAGCTCAGGATGATCCGCATCTTTAAGGCGATCACCACGCCCTTGCTTAACCGCCGCAATAAATTGCTTGTGGGTGGTGTTCAATACGCTTTGCCAGAACGCGGTTTCATCCGCTTTTTGCGGCTGGAACGGGTCAAGGAATGCCTTGTGCTCGCCCGAGGTATATACCCGACGATCAACGCCGAGCTTTTCCATGGTGCCAACAAACCCGAAGGTCGCCGCAGTCACCCCAATGGAGCCAACCAGGCTGGCCTTGTCGGCATAAATCGAGTCCGCCGCACTGGCGATGTAGTAGGCACCGGAAGCCCCCAGATCAGAAATCACCGCATACACCTTGATATCCGGGTGTTCGCCACGCAGACGGCGGATTTCGTCGTATACATAGCCAGACTGCACTGGACTGCCGCCCGGACTATTGATGCGCAGGATCACACCCTTGGTGTTCACGTCCTCAAACGCTTCACGCAGACTGCCAACAATATTGTCCGCACTGGCCGCTTCCTGGTCCGCGATCATGCCGCGAATTTCCACAACCGCCGTATGCGACTTGGTTTTCGACGCCCCTTTGGAGAAGTCCAGCCCTGGTGTAACCATGGCGATCACACCGAACAGGTAAATAAAGGTCAACGCCTTGAAGAAAATCCCCCAACGCCGCGCCCGACGCTGCTCTTGCACGCTGGCGAGCAGGGTCTTTTCCAGCAACTTCCAGCTTTTGTCGTCATTCAACTCGTTCGACATGCTCACTCATCCCTAGCACTGGTTTAGTGGCGTGCGAAGTCAGCCAGGCACGCAACTCAGAAAAATGTTCGACCATCAAACGTGGCCCGCAGCTACTGAGTGTCGCCAGTGGCTGCGCGCCATAACCGACCGCCACCGAATGCATGCCAGCATTTCGGGCCATTTCCAGATCAAATAGCGAATCGCCCACCATCAGCGCGCGCTCTGCCGGCACACCGCACTCAGCAAGAATCTCTTCCAACATAAGCGGTGCAGGTTTACTCGCGGTTTCATCGGCGCAACGGGTGGTATCGAAAAAGTCTGTCCAACCCTGGTCTGCCAACACCCGATTCAAACCATGACGCCCTTTGCCGGTCGCCACTGCCAGCTTGTAGCCGGCCGCTCGAAATGCCTTCATCGCATCAGCGACGCCAGGAAACAGCTCGGATGGTTTCGACTCCAACTGCAGATAATTCGTACTGTAAGAATGGCGATAGCGCTCTGCTAATTCGGCATCGTCCAAATCGGGATAGAGCGCCAACACCACTTCAGGCAAGCCCAGACCAATAATGGCTTTGAGCTCATCGTCACTGCGCGGCGGCAGATCACACTCACGCGCAGCCATATGCAACGCGGCGACAATACGGCCAATGGAGTTCACCAGCGTGCCGTCCCAGTCGAAGATCAACAATTGGTAATCAGACTGCACTCAAGCGCTCCACGGTTTTACGCCACATATCATCCACTGGCGCTTCCAGCTTCAACACGCCACCTTCGGGCAGCGGTACGTTCAATTCATAGGCGTGCAAAAAAAGACGCTTGCCGCCAAGACCGCGAATTTCATTGGTGAAGTCGTCATCGCCATACTTGGGATCGCCAGCAATGCAATGGCCGGCATGCTTGGCATGCACGCGAATCTGGTGGGTGCGGCCGGTCACCGGCTTGGCCTCCACCAAGGTGGCGAACTCACCAAAACGGCGCAGCACGCGGAACAGGGTCAGCGCTTCTTTACCCTCTTCGTTGATCTCAACCATGCGCTCGCCGGAACGCAGATTGCTCTTGAGCAATGGTGCATTGACCTGCTTTTTGGCCGTCGCCCAATGCCCACGAACCAGCGCCATATAGCGCTTGTCGATGCCATCTTTGCGCAGGGCTTCATGCAAGTGACGCAACATGCTGCGCTTCTTGGCGATCATCAGCAGGCCAGAGGTGTCACGGTCCAAGCGGTGCACCAACTCCAGATCTTTGCAGTCTGGACGCAGCTGGCGAAAGGCTTCAATCACCCCATAATTCAGACCACTGCCACCATGCACCGCGATACCGGCAGGCTTGTTAATCACGAGCAGGGCTTTGTCTTCAAAAACGATGGAGGCTTCCAGACGCTCGAGCAGACCTTGCGCCAATGGCACTTCTTCGTCCGGCTCGGAAAGGCGCAGCGGTGGCACGCGCACGATGTCGCCCGCTTGCAGTTTGTACTCCGGCTTGATTCTTCCTTTATTCACACGAACTTCGCCTTTACGCAAAATTCGGTAAATCAGGGTTTTAGGCACGCCCTTAAGGCGAGTGCGCAGGAAATTATCGATTCGTTGGCCGGCAAGTTCCGGTTCAACCTCGAGCAGCTGGACGCCGGAGGTCGGAGGGGTGCGTTCTGTCATGGCCGCGATGATAACAATTTTTTATTGATTTGAAGCACTTAATCATTGCTGCTATAGTCCCGAACGCCGCCAAAAGTGGCCCGGTTGCGGGTGTTTGCCCACATTGCAAGCCCCTTCCGTGTGCAACGTAATTCAGGACGTAAGGCCGTCCGACGGGATTGTTCAACGATAGATAGCTGAAAAGGGCTACGAACATCCCGGAAATAAAGCCTTGAGCCATGACGCGTTGACTGCCCCCGAGGGGAGTCAGCGGTAAATGCCAACCCGCTGCAGATTCTGCGAGCGGCACCCGATTTTCAGCGATACGTGTAGGGTGGAGATGCACAACCTCGGACTGCGTAGCTTTAGAAGACGTGTTATTTCGTCCGCTACCGTTGGTTGATTCCTCCTCCTGACCAAGTGCTTGTTTCACAACAGCAAGCAGGAGACGTCTGTCGCCACCCCGGCCCCGTTGGCCGGCGTTGTTAGACATGGAACGACTTACAACCGTTTCTGACGAGCCCTGACACCGACCCTGAGAGTCGTGTGTGCCGAACGCCGTTTCCGGCAGCCCGGAAACCGACGGTACTACATGAAAAGAATGCTGATTAACGCAACTCAACCCGAAGAGTTGCGTGTCGCTCTGGTAGATGGTCAGAAACTCTACGACCTCGATATTGAATCGGGCGCTCGTGAGCAGAAAAAGGCCAACATCTACAAAGGCAAAATCACCCGCATTGAACCTAGCCTCGAAGCCGCTTTTGTTGATTTCGGCTCCGATCGCCATGGCTTCTTGCCCCTCAAAGAAATTTCCCGCGAATACTTCAAGAAAGCCCCTGAAGGCCGCGTCAACATTAAAGAAGTGTTGAGCGAAGGCCAGGAAGTTATCGTTCAGGTCGAAAAAGAAGAACGTGGTAACAAGGGCGCCGCCCTCACCACCTTCATCAGCCTGGCCGGTCGCTACCTGGTGCTGATGCCAAACAACCCGCGCGCCGGTGGCATCTCTCGCCGTATCGAAGGCGAAGAACGCAACGAACTGCGTGAAGCATTGAACGGTCTGGTCGCCCCTAGCGACATGGGCCTGATCGTGCGCACTGCCGGCCTTGGCCGCAGCAGCGAAGAAATGCAGGGTGACCTCGATTACCTGCTGCAACTGTGGAGCGCCATCAAGGAAGCTTCGCTGGACCGCGCCGCCCCGTTCCTGATCTACCAGGAAAGCAACGTCATCATCCGCGCCATCCGCGACTACCTGCGCCAGGACATCGGCGAAGTGTTGGTCGACAGCATTGAAGCCCAGGAAGAAGCCCTGAGCTTTATCCGCCAGGTGATGCCGCAGTACGCCAGCAAAATCAAATTGTACGAAGACAGCGTGCCGCTGTTTAACCGTTTCCAGATCGAAAGCCAGATCGAAACCGCCTTCCAGCGCGAAGTGAAGCTGCCGTCCGGTGGCTCCATTGTGATCGACCCGACCGAAGCCTTGGTGTCCATCGACATCAACTCGGCGCGCGCCACCAAAGGCAGCGACATCGAAGAAACCGCACTGCAAACCAACCTCGAAGCTGCCGAAGAAATCGCGCGCCAACTGCGTCTGCGTGATATCGGCGGCCTGATCGTGATCGACTTTATCGACATGACGCCGGCGAAAAACCAGCGCGCGGTAGAAGAAAAAGTTCGCGAAAGCCTGGAACAGGACCGTGCCCGCGTTCAAGTCGGCCGCATCTCGCGCTTCGGCTTGCTGGAAATGTCCCGTCAGCGTCTGCGCCCTTCCCTGGCTGAAGGCAGCGGCATTGTCTGCCCACGCTGCAACGGCCAAGGCATCATCCGTGATGTTGAGTCGCTGTCGCTGGCCATCCTGCGCCTGATCGAAGAAGAAGCCCTGAAAGACCGCACCGCCGAAGTTCGCGCCCAAGTGCCGATTCCGGTTGCCGCTTTCCTGCTCAACGAAAAACGCAATTCCATCACCAAGATCGAACTGCGCACCCGTGCGCGCATCGTCATCTTGCCGAACGATCATCTGGAAACCCCGCACTTCGAAGTGCAGCGTATCCGTGATGACAGCCCGGAAGCGCTGACTGCACAAACCAGCTATGAAATGGCCGCCGCCGAAGTGGAAGAAGTCGCACCGACTGCTGCTACTCGTACCCTGGTTCGCCAAGACGCTGCCATCAAGACTGCCCCACAGCGTGTGGCCCCGGTTCAAACTGCCGCCGAGCAACCTGCCGCTGCCGCCGAGCCAAGCCTGTTCAAAGGCCTGGTGAAGTCGCTGGTCAGCCTGTTTGCCGGCAAGGAAGAAGAAAAGCCGGTTGTTGTCGAGAAGAAAACCACCAGCGAGCGCCCACAGCGCAGCGACGAGCGTCGTAACGGTCGTCAGCAGAACCGCAACCGTGGTGGCCGTCGCGACAACGAAGAGCGCAAGCCGCGTGAAGACCGTGGCCCTCGCGAAGAGCGTGCACCGCGTGAGCCGCGTGAAGAACGCGCCCCGCGGGAAGCCCGTGAGCCGCGCGAGCCGCGTGAAGATCAGGCCCCCCGCGAAGAACGCGCGCCACGTGCCCCGCGTGAAGAGCGCAAACCACGTGAGCCGCGTGCTCCGCGTGAAGACCGCGCACCACGTGAAGATCGCCCACAACGCGAACTGCGCGAGCCGCTGGACGCCCAGGGCCAAGAAGCCCCGAGCGAAGAGCGTGCCGAGCGTAAGCCGCGCGAAGAGCGTCAGCCACGTGCCCCGCGTGAAGAGCGCCAACCGCGTCCAGTGGTCGATGCCAGCGGTGACGAAGAAGAAGTATTGAACGCCGAAGAGCAGCACGACGAAGACCAGGAGAACGC
>NZ_JBBNAH010000242.1:0-6371 GCF_037994325.1 Pseudomonas sp. | reverse complement strand
GCGCTCCACCAACACGCCCTGCCACGCCTTGCCGGCAAGAATGGTTTGCCACATCAAACGGTAGGTCGCCTGCGACTGTTGCCCAGAACTAAGAATGCGCGGCGACTGACCCAGCAGCTCGCTCAAGGTGTAGCCGCTTTGCTGGCTCATGGCCTGATTAGCCCAGACGATAAGCCCTGCCCGATCGCTGATCAGCACCGCATTTCCCGCGCCCTCTAAGGCGCGCACCAACAACTGCTTATGCTCGCTGATCACTCTCCAGCAATCCTCTATATGAACGTGCGCGAGAGTTTCAGGCGCAAACCTTAAGCAAATCTGAGGGCGCGCCACTACCCGGTTAAGCGGCTGGCTGTGAACGGAACAGGTCGCGCCCTGCCCATGTTCATTTCAACAAACCGAGTTTTTCTTAACAAATATCAAGAAAGTAGCGCGTGCTCCGCCTGATCATCCCTCCCGCGCGACCCCAGACGCAGACGAGAGGCATGGATGAACGACGTAAAGCGCAAATGGTTGCAGCGAGCGGCCTTTGCCGGCGCCGCTGCAGCAGTAGTTTTCGCGGCTTGGCTGGTGTTTAAACCGGCGGCACCGGACCTTAACTTCGCCAGTGGCAACGGCCGAATCGAAGCCACCGAAGTGGATGTGGCGAGCAAGTTGCCGGGGCGTATTGATGCGATTTTGGTCGCTGAAGGCGAACAGGTCAGCGCCGGGCAAGTGGTTGCACGCATGGACACCCAGGCCTTGCAGGCAGAAATTCTCCAGGCGCAAGCGCAGTCGCAACGCGCACGCACCGCCAAGCTGACGGCGGCAGCGCTGGTGGCCCAGCGTGACAGCGAAAAAATCACCGCCCAGGCCGTGGTGGCGCAGCGCCATGCGGAACTGACCGCCGCGCAAAAACGCTTTGCCCGCACGGAAATTTTGGTCAGCCGTAATGCTATGGCCAAGCAGCAATTGGACGATGACCGCGCCGTGCTGGAAAGCGGCCAAGCGGCGCTAGCTGCCGCCCATTCGCAAGTGGTAACCGCCGAGGCCGGCATTGAGGCGGCCAAATCCCAGGTGGTGGAAGCGCAAGCCACTATCGACGCGGCCCAGGCTACCGAGCAGCGTTTGCAGGCCGACCTGGCCGACACCGAGCTTAAAGCGCCGCGCGATGGCCGGGTGCAGTACCGCATTGCCGAGGTCGGTGAAGTGATCGCTGCCGGCGGCAAGGTGTTGAACCTGGTGGACCTTGGCGATGTGTACCTGACCTTTTTCTTGCCCACCGACCAGGCCGGTCGTGTGGCGATTGGCAGTGAAGTTCGGGTGATCATTGATGCGGCGCCGCAGTATGTGATTCCCGCCACCGCCAGCTATGTCGCCAGCGTTGCCCAGTTCACGCCCAAAACCGTGGAAACCGCCAGCGAGCGGGAAAAACTGATGTTTCGCATCAAGGCGCGCATCGACCCCGAGTTGCTGCGCAAGCACCTCAGCCAGGTGAAAACCGGCGTACCCGGTATGGCCCATGTACGGCTTAACCCGGCAGCCAGTTGGCCAGCCAACCTGGAAATCAAGGTGCCGCAATGACTGGCGAGCGCGCCTGGGTGGCGCGTTTGCAACACGTTGGGCTGCGCTATGGCAACAGTGTGGCGCTGGATGACATCAGCCTGGAAATTCCGGCCACCGGCATTGTTGGCCTGATTGGCCCCGATGGCGTCGGCAAGTCCAGCCTACTGGCGCTGATTGCCGGCGCGCGGGTGATTCAAAGCGGCCAGGTGCAGGTGCTAGACGGCGATATGGCCCAAGCCCGCCATCGCGCGGCTGTTTGCCCCCGTATTGCCTATATGCCGCAGGGCTTGGGCAAGAACCTTTACCCCACCTTGTCGGTGTTCGAGAACCTGGATTTCTTTGCCCGTCTGTTTGGCCAAGGTCAGGCTGAACGGCAGCGGCGTATTGCCAGTTTATTGGCCAGCACCGGGCTCAGCGATTTCGCCACCCGCCCGGCCGGCAAACTCTCCGGCGGCATGAAGCAGAAGCTTGGCCTGTGCTGCGCACTGATCCACGACCCGGACCTGCTGATCCTCGACGAGCCCACCACCGGCGTCGACCCGCTGGCGCGTAACCAGTTCTGGGCGCTGATTGCCGACCTGCGCGCGCGGCGGCCCGGCATGAGCGTGCTGGTGGCCACCGCCTATATGGAGGAAGCCGAGCGCTTTGATCACCTGTTGATGATGGATGCCGGCAAGGTATTGGCCAGTGGCGCGCCTGCGGCTATTCGCCAGCGCACCGGCTGCAAAAACCTGGAGGCGGCGTTTATTGCGCTGCTGCCGGAGGAGCGTCGCCGCAGCCATAAACCCTTAGTGATCACGCCTCGGGTTGCCGCCAGTGGCGAACCGGCGATTGCCATCGAGGCCCGCGAGCTGACCTGCCGCTTTGGTGATTTCACCGCCGTCGACAGCGCCAGCTTTCGTATTGAGCAGGGCGAGATCTTTGGCTTTCTCGGCTCCAATGGCTGCGGCAAATCCACCACCATGAAAATGCTCACCGGCCTGCTGCCGGGCACCTCCGGGCAGGCGTGGCTGTTCGGCAAGGAGGTCGACCCCGATGACCTGAATACACGGCGACGGGTCGGCTATATGTCCCAGGGTTTTTCCCTGTATGCCGAACTGACGGTACGGCAAAACCTGGTGCTGCATGCGCAGCTGTTCCATGTACCCAGCGCCGAAGTTGTCAGCCGCGTGGCGGACGCCGTGCAACGCTTTGGCTTGCAGGAAGACCTCGATAACCTGCCCGAGCGCTTGCCCCTGGGCATTCGCCAGCGTCTTTCCTTGGCCGTGGCGTTGATCCATAAACCGGAAATTCTGATTCTTGATGAGCCCACCTCCGGCGTCGACCCCATAGCCCGCGATACCTTCTGGCAGCACTTGCTTGACCTGTCGCGCAACGATGGCGTGACCATTTTTATCTCCACGCACTTTATGAACGAAGCGCAGCGCTGCGACCGCATTTCCTTTATGCATGCCGGTCGCGTGTTGGTCAGTGGCGTACCTGAGCAACTGACGCTTGAACGCGGCCTGGATAGCCTGGAGCAAACCTTTGTTTCCTATCTGGAAGAAGCCGCCGGTCCCGCCGGCGCGCCCGCTGCTGTGCCAAGCACGGTCGAGTTAGAACAGCAGCCGGCGCAACCTAAGCGCGGCAAAGCGTTTAGCAGCCTGCGCCTGTTCAGCTATGCACGGCGCGAAACCATGGAGGTGCGCCGCGACCCGATTCGCCTGACCTTGGCGGCGCTGGGCACGGTGTTGCTGATGTTTATCATGGGTTACGGCATCAGCCTGGATGTTGAAGATTTGTCCTTTGCCGTGCTCGACCGCGACCAAACCACCACCAGCCAGGCCTATATCCGCAGCTACGCCGGCTCGCGTTATTTCATTGAACAACCGCAGTTGCAGGACTACGCCGACCTGGAAACCCGCCTGAAAAGCGGTGCCATTGCCCTGGCCCTGGAGATACCGCCGGAGTTTGGCCGCGACCTTAAACGTGGCGCGCGCCCCGCGGTGGCGGCATGGGTCGATGGCGCCATGCCAATGCGCGCCGGCACCATTGAAGGCTATGTGAATGGCATCCATAGCGGCTACTTGGCGCAGCTCAGCCCGCAGTCAGCGGGGTTAGCCAATGTGGAGGTGCGCTACCGCTACAACCCTGATGTGCAAAGCCTGCAGGCCATGGTGCCGGCGATTATTCCGCTACTGCTGATGATGATTCCGGCCATGCTCACCGCGCTTGGCGTGGTGCGCGAAAAAGAGATGGGCTCGATCATCAACCTGTATGTCACGCCGGTCACGCGCCTGGAGTTTTTGCTGGGCAAACAGCTGCCTTACATCGCCATGGGCATGTTTAATTTTCTGCTGATGGTGGCGCTGGCGGTGTTTGTATTTGGTGTGCCGCTCAAGGGCAGCCTGTTGGTATTAAGCCTGGGCGCGTTGCTGTATATCGGCACCTCGACAGGGCTGGGCTTGTTGATGTCGACCTTTATGAACAGCCAGATCGCCGCCGTGTTTGGCACCGCCATTGCCACCCTGCTGCCAGCCATTCAATTCTCCGGGCTGATCAACCCGGTGTCCTCGTTGGAAGGCTTTGGCGCCTGGGTAGGCCGGGTCTATCCAACGGCGCAATTTCTCACCATCAGCCGCGGGATTTTTTCCAAGGCGCTGGAGCTTTCCGCATTGGCGCCCTACTTCCTGCAACTGCTGGTCACGGTGCCAATTCTGATTGGCCTCAGTGTGGTGTGTTTGCGTAAGCAGGAGCGCTAGGCATGCATAGCCTGTTGAATATTTTGCGCTTGGGTATCAAGGAATTTCGCAGCCTGTACCGTGACCGGGCGATGCTAATCCTGATTGTCTGGGCCTTTTCCTTTGGCATTTACACGGCAGCTTCGGGCATTCCTGAATCGCTGCACCACGCGCCTATCGCGATAGTCGATGAAGACCACTCGCCGCTGTCGGAGCGGGTCAGCAACGCCTTCCAACTGCCCTACTTTCTGCCGCCAGGGCAAATCAGCAGCAGCGCAATCGACGCCGGCATGGACAGCGGGCGCTACACCTTCACCCTGGATATTCCCCCGGACTTTCAGCGCGATGTGTTGGCCGGACGCCGGCCCAGCATGCAGCTGAATGTCGACGCCACGCAGATTGGCCAGGCGTTTACCGGCGCGGGTTATATCCAGACCATTGTCGGCACCGAGGTGGCGGCGTTTGCCCAACGCTATCGCGGTGTCGCGCCCAGCCCCGTGGGCTTGGCCATGCGCATGGAGTTCAACCCGAACCTGATCCAGGCCTGGTTTACCTCGGTAATGCAGCTGATCGACTACATCACCATGGTGTCGATCATCCTCACTGGCGCGGCGCTGATTCGCGAACGGGAACACGGCACCATCGAGCACTTGCTGGTGATGCCGTTGCGCGCCTTTGAAATCATGCTGGCCAAGGTCTGGTCGATGGGGCTGGTGGTGTTAGTCGCCACGGCGTTTGCCGTGTACGTGGTGGTGCGCGGCTGGTTGGCGGTGCCGATTAGCGGCTCGATTCCGCTGTTCTTGCTAGGCACGGCGCTGCACCTGTTTGCCACCACCTCGATGGGCATCTACCTGGGCACCGTGGCGCGCTCCATGCCGCAACTGGGGCTGTTGAGCATCTTGATTTTATTGCCGCTGCAACTGCTTTCCGGCGGTGCTACGCCACGGGAAAGCATGCCGGAACTGGTGCAAAACCTGATGCTGCTGGCACCCACCACGCACTTCGTCAGCTTTGCCCATGGCATTCTCTATCGCGGCGCGGGGCTGTCGATTGTCTGGCCGCAGTTTGTCGCCATTGCGGTGATTGGCGCGGTGTTTTTTGTCGCTGCGCTGCTGCGCTTTCGCACTGCGATTACCCGGATGGCCTGACTTACAGCGGGTCTTGAAACCAGGCGACTAGGCCCATCACCAGCCCCAGCAACATGCCCACGCCAAGCGCAACAGCAGCATTCAAAACCGCCCAACTGCGCCACTACCGCCATAGATGGGGCCTTAAAACACTATCGGGCATGGATTCACAACTGGCATTGATGGACGATTTCGCTGAATTCGCCCTCGGGGTAATGGCTACTGAACCCGAGCTTTTTTACCAGCCGGTGCAAGTGGTAGTTGGTGGCCGCATCGGTGGCGGCCATGTAGGTAAAGCCATTGCGCCGCGCGGCATCCATCAGGTGCGTCATTAACAGCCGACCCAGGCCTTTTTGCTGCCAATCATCGGCCACCACCACGGCAAATTCACAGCAATGGCCCTCGGTTTGCGCATAACGCGCCACGCCGATTTCACGCAACTCACCGTTGTCATGGGCCAACGCCACATAGGCCATTTGCAGCGGGTATTGCACGGTCATCAGCTGTTCCAGCAACGACAGCGGTGGCTCGTTAAAGCTGCTGGAGAACCGTGCACGGCGTGATTCAGCCGACAGGCGTTTGATAAAGCGAAACTCGCGCTCACGGTCTTGCTCCTGCAAGGCCCGAATCAACACGTGGGTGCCGTTGTCCAGCGCATCAATCCAGTGTTCACCGATGGCGCCGTGGTTCAGTGCGGACAAGTCAGAAATGCTGCTTGGGGTATTGATCATGCTGCTCTCCTTGGGCATTTACCTGCTCTTTTAGGCGTGCGGCTGGCGTTGCGTCTGATCTAAATCAAACCGCCTCAAACCGCCAAAACGCTGCAGGGTGAGCGGTACAACAGATGTTCAGTGGTACTGCCCAGCAGCGTGTTCAGGCCCGAGCGGTGCACCCGGGCCGTCACCACCACGTCCGCGCCCAGGCTATTGGCCTTGATAAAAATCAACACGGCACCCGCTGCAACCACTCAACAATCCAATGC
>NZ_JBBNAH010000241.1:0-7233 GCF_037994325.1 Pseudomonas sp. | reverse complement strand
TCCCCTTGCTCGACGTTTTTATCCACCGAAGCTTTGTAAGCATGGGCGCGGTTGAGCAAGCCCTTGGCCGCCACGCAGGTCAGCAACCAGGTGAGCTCGGTGATTTCCGGGATATCGGACTGACGATAAAAAGTGACGCGGTCGGTATCCAGACCGCAGGCCAGCCAAGTGACAGCAATCTCCAGACGCGAACGCTGAATACGCAGCGGCTCGTCGCATTTAATCAGGGCGTGGTAATCAGCCAGAAAGTAGAACGAGTCGGCGTCTGGCGCGCGGCTGGCAACGATGGCCGGGCGGATGGCGCCGGCGTAGTTGCCCAGGTGCGGTGTGCCGGTGGTGGTGATGCCGGTCAGGATACGAGTGGTCATTGGCGTTCGCTTATTAAGTCAGTTCGACAGGCGCGGCAGCAGCAGGTCTTTCAGCTCCGTGAGCTTGCCGTGAAAAAAGTGCCCGCATTCTGCCACTTTCAGTAGCTCGTGGGCACGCTCAAGGTCGGCCGACCAGGCGAATACTGTTTCCGGCGCAATGACTTCGTCCTGCTCGGGTTGGATCACGGTCAGCGCGCCATGCTGGGCGATAGGATTCTGCTCGCTCAGGCGACTCACCGCAGGCGCCACCATAAACAGTCGTTCAATCTCCACGCCACGCGCTTCCAAGCGTCCGCTGAGGCTGGCGGCGACGAAGCCACCAAAGGAAAAGCCAAACAGGTTGAGCGGTAGGTTCGGCTGCTCGGCGAGCAGCCAATTGGCCACGGCTTCAGCATCGTCCACCTCACCGCTGACCATTTCACTGGCGCCTTCGCTGGCGCCAACACCCCGGTAGTTAAAGCGCAAGGTGGCGTAGCCGGCATCGCGCGCGGTGCGCTGAAGTGTAGAAACCACTTTATTCAGCATGGTGCCGCCCTGCACCGGGTTCGGGTGGCAAATCAGCGCCAGGCCGCGGGCCTCGGGGAGGTCGAGATAGAGCGCTTCGAGTTGGCCGCTGGGGCCTTGAATAAACAGGGAGACTTCACGAGCTGACAACGGGGAACTCCGTGACCCGAGGGTGGGTCGACACGTCTTGGATAAGATCTTGTGGATTGGAACCTGCGGGCGCCGCTCTGGCGACGTTCGTCCCCATCAGGGCCGCGCCGCGCTATACAGCGCAGGTGTGAGCCGTTACCGTAATGCAAAGCCGTTTATAGAGGAAGGACTCGTGGAACAGACCCTATTGGCCTGGTTGCTCCCGGCACTCGCCCTGCTCGCAGGCGTCACCATTGGTTTTCTGGTGGCCCGCCTAGTACCCAGCGCCGCACCGAGCCGTACTCAGCGGCAACTGGACGAAATCCAGGAACGCTTCGATAGCTACCAAAGCGAAGTCGTCACCCACTTCAACACCACCGCCAGCCTGGTGAAAAAGCTCACGCAGAGTTACCAGGAAGTGCAGGAACATTTATCCGAAGGCGCCAACCGTTTGGCCCTGGATGAACTGACCCGCCAACGTTTGCTGGCCGCCCTGCACGATGAACAACCCGGTTCGCGTGAACGTTTGACACCACCGAAAGGCGCCGAAGTGCCGCGTGACTACGCACCGAAAAGTGCCGATGCACCGGGCATGCTGGACGCGACTTTTGGACTTAAGAAACCGCCTGTAAGCGACACATCGCCGCGTTAACCAAACACCCAATAAAAAGCCCCGCAGATGCGGGGCTTTTTATTGTCTGGCATCTGCCACTCGTTCTTTAACGAAGCAGGCCGGATGCAGAGTCAACACAAACAAAAAAGGCGCCCCGAAGGGCGCCTTTTCTGATGGCTCCATGTCGTTAAACATTTCGCCTAAGATTTAACTCTTCAAACATCAAGAGCCAAAAATGGTGGGTCGTGTGGGACTCGAACCTACGACCAATTGGTTAAAAGCCAACTGCTCTACCAACTGAGCTAACGACCCAAAAATGGTCGGGGTAAGGGGATTCGAACTCCTGACATCCTGCTCCCAAAGCAGGCGCGCTTCCTGTATGCGCTATAACCCGGTTGAAAGATTGGCTCCGCGACCAGGACTCGAACCTGGGACCCAATGATTAACAGTCATTTGCTCTACCGACTGAGCTATCGCGGAACTACTTGCTTCCATCTCGTTACGTCATTTGCTGTTAGGCATTTGCCGTATCGAGGCGCTGCATTTTAAGGATATTCGAAACCCTGTCAACCCCCTAAATAGCTTTTAAGACAATGATTTGCAGCGACGTGTTCACCGCTCTATGTTTGCCTGAGATATGATCGCTGCAGGATGCATAAGCCGGTCGGCTTGAACAGGACAGTCCATGAGCACGCAGGACCTACCCCCACTACCACGAACCAACCAGACGCTTGCCAGTCGCGGTATTCAGCCGCGCTTTGGTGAACTGGTGCAGGGTTGCCGCAAGCTCGCGATGAACCGCTTGGCCGAACACCTGACAGGGGTTTTTGGCCAGGTTGATGACACGCTGTTTGAGTGCGCAGAAAAAGCCGAGAACAATAAAGTGCAGTCGTTGTTCTTTGACAACATGCGCGAAATTCGTCGGCAGCGCCCGCAAATCGAACGCAGCTACCATCAACGTGTGGCGCAGAATTTTTCCAACTTTCTTGAAGGCACGCTTGAGCCCGAGGCCAATTCAGCGGCGCTACGCGCTGAAGACCTGTCGCTGATTCAGAACGAAGATTACGAAGAGAGCCTGCAAGTCACCAATATGGTCAGCCGGGTGAAGGCCCGCTGCGCCGAGCCGCTGTTTGCCCTTGAGCAACGGCTGGCGGTGCTGAACAACGGCCAGAAGCTTGGTGAAGACAGCAACCCGTTTGGCCCACGCGCCATTGCCCAAGCCTTTCGCGAAGCGCTAGCACCGACGCCCTTCCCGGCGCAGATCAAAACCATCCTCTATATGCTGTTTGATCGCCATGTGATGCAGAGCCTTGATCGCCTGTATGAGGCGATGAACCAACGCCTGATTGATGCCGGCGTACTGCCCAACCTCAAATACGCGCCGCAACGCACGCCCGATGCGCGTCGCGCGCCGACGACACCGCGCGAAGCCGCCTCGCCGGCTTCCGCTCCCGTTGCAGAAACACCCCGTGCAGCCGAGCCACGCACCACGGGCCCAGCAGCCCCGGCCAGCAACACGGCAACAACCGATACTGAAACGGCACGCGCGCCTTACGACACTTCCGGCCCGGAGCCAACCGACCCGGCCGTGTTGTTCAGCAGCCTGGCCGCGCTACTGGGCGAACGCCGTCACTACAACGTAGACGCGCCCTTGCTGGGCGGCACGCGCAGTATCGCCAGCTTTGCGCCGCAGGGCGCAACCCGCACCTATGCCGCCAGCGATCTGCTCGATGCGCTAAATCGCTTGCAGCAGCAATCGGCGCTGGATTTCTCGCAACGCTTGCAGCGCCCGCAACACGTTGAAGAGTTCAAGGTCGACCTGCAGCAGCAGCTCGAAGCCCATAGCAGCGAGCCAGGCCAGCACAAGCTTTCAGATCAGGAAGCGGACGTTATCGACCTGGTGGGCATGCTGTTCGACTTCATCCTGGATGATGAAAACCTGCCCGACAGCTGCAAAACCGCGCTTTCGCACTTGCACACGCCGTACTTGAAAGTCGCGCTGCTCGACAAGGCGCTGTTCACCCAGCATCACCATCCCGCTCGCCGCCTGCTTAATGCCATGGCCCAAGCCGGTGTGCTGTACGGCGGTGAAGACGATGACCGTGGCCTGCTGGCGAAAATTCACTGGGTGGTCGAGCGCGTTATCCAAGGCTTTGACGGCGACCTCAAGCTGTTTGAAAGCCTGCTGGAAGAATTCAACGAGTTCACCACCAACCTGCAACATAAGGTGGCTTTGCGTGAACGCCGTGCGGTGGAAGCGGCCAAGGGTCGTGACAAATTGCTTGGGGCGCGCCAGCAAGCGGTCGACATCATTGCCCGCGCCTTGGCCAATCGCCAACCGCCGCCCTTGATCCGTAACTTTCTTGAACTGACCTGGACCGACGCACTGGTGTTTGTGCTGCTGCGTCACGGCGAGCGCAGTGCTGAATGGCAGCGTTACAGCGAAGTGGCCGAACAGCTGGCCTGGAGCAGCACGCCATTAAACGAAGCCGGCCAAGAGCGCTTGCAGAGCATCCGCGTGCAGTTGTTGGAAGACCTGCGCAAAGGCCTGGAAATTCTTGGCGGTTATCACGAAGACGGTATTCGCCGCCTGCTGCAAGACATCGTTGCCTGCCAACACGCGGTGCAGGCCAAACAGCCGCAAGTGGCTGCCAAGCTCAACCCGGTGCTGCCGGAAAGCCCACTTGGCGCCATGCTCGGTGAAGACGCCGCGCTGGCCAACTCGGCGCCGCAAGCCTCAGGGCTGTCGTACAAAGCGCAGCTGATTGCCAAAGAGTTGGGACGTATCGAGTTTGGTACCTGGTTTGAATTTATTGATGGCGCGCAGGTGCGTAACCTCAAGCTCTCATGGTTCAGCCCGACCACGCACAACTACATGTTCGTCGACCACAGCGGCCAACGCGTGGCGATCAAACCGCTGACAATTTTAGCCAACGAGATGGAACAAGGCTTGGTTCGCATCCTCCAAACCGAACGCGCGGCCCCGCTGGTGGACCGTGCCCTGACCGCCATCTACCGGGTGTTGCAACGCTTCACCGGTCGCGCCGACAACAGTTAAGGAGCCGTAATGGACGATCGTCGCCAGCACAGCCGACACCCCGCCGAGTTGCACCTGGAAGTCTACGACCTGCACACCGAGCGCCATCTTGGCCGCGTGGTTGACCTGTCGATTGAAGGTTTCATGATCTTCGGCGACTGCCCGCAGGAAGCCGATGCGCTGCTGGAATGCCGCTTGGTTTCCTATCCGCCGGTAGAAGGTCTGACCGAAGTGCGCCTGGGCGCTGATTGCCTGTGGAGCCGGCCGGGGGCAGATGGGCAGCATTGCTGGTCGGGGTTTCATATCATCGACCTGGCTGAAGACCAGGCCGTTTTACTGCAAGGATTGCTGGAGCGCCTCTGACCGGCCCTTCAACGAAACGAAAAAAGCCCGGCGTTTGCCGGGCTTTTTGTTGCATCGCTTTTTTACTCGAAGACGATTTCGTCACCATCGACCACACCGGTCACCGTTGAGCCAGGCATAAACTTGCCGCTCAAGATCAACTGCGCCAACGGGTTTTCGATCCAGCGCTGCACCGCCCGTTTCAGTGGACGCGCGCCATACACCGGGTCGTAGCCCACAGCGATCAGCTTATCCAGCGCCTCATCGCTCAACTCCAGGCTCAGCTCACGCTCAGTCAAGCGTTGACGCAGACGACCCAGTTGGATCTGCGCAATACCGGCGATCTGGTCACGCGCCAGCGGCTCGAAGATCACCACTTCGTCGATCCGGTTGATGAACTCCGGACGGAAGTGGTTGCTCACCGCATCCATTACCGCCGCGCGCTGCGCCTCTTGGTCACCCACCAACTCCTGAATCTGCGCCGAACCCAGGTTCGAGGTCATGACGATCACGGTGTTGCGAAAATCCACCGTACGGCCATGGCTATCGGTTAAACGACCGTCTTCCAGCACCTGCAGCAGCACGTTAAATACATCCGCATGGGCCTTCTCGACCTCGTCGAGCAGCACCACCGAATACGGTTTACGCCGCACCGCTTCGGTCAGGTAGCCGCCCTCCTCGTACCCGACATAGCCGGGCGGTGCACCGATTAGACGGGCGACCGAGTGCTTCTCCATAAACTCGGACATGTCGATGCGCACCAGCGCCTCTTCGGTATCGAAGAGAAACTCGGCCAACGCCTTGCACAGCTCCGTTTTACCCACGCCGGTCGGGCCGAGGAACAGGAACGAACCGCTTGGCCGATCCGGGTCGGACAAACCGGCACGCGAACGGCGCACAGCGTTGGAAACCGCGACCACTGCCTCGTTTTGACCGATCACGCGCTTGTGCAGCAGACCTTCCATTTTCAGCAATTTGTCGCGCTCACCTTCGAGCATTTTCGCCACGGGAATACCGGTCCACTTCGATACGACTTCGGCGATTTCTTCTTCGGTGACGCGGCTACGCAGCAGTTGGTTTTCGGTTTTGCCATGCTGATCGACCATCTGCAGGCTGCGTTCGAGGTCGGGAATAATGCTGTATTGCAGCTTGGCCATTTGCTCCAAGTCGCTCTTGCGCCGCGCCGCTTCCAGTTCCTGGCGGGCCTGCTCGATTTTTTGCTGAATCTGCGCCGAGCCCTGCACTTCGGCTTTTTCCGCCTTCCAGATTTCCTCCAGATCGGCGTACTCGCGCTCGTACTTGGCGATGTCTTCTTTGAGTTTTTCCAGACGCTTAAGCGCAGCCTCGTCGCTTTCTTTCTTCAGCGCTTCACGCTCAACTTTCAGCTGAATCAGGCGACGCTCCAAGCGATCGAGCACTTCCGGTTTGGAGTCAATTTCCATGCGGATACGGCTGGCGGCTTCGTCCATCAGGTCGATGGCTTTGTCCGGCAACTGGCGGTCGGTGATATAGCGGTGGCTGAGTTTGACCGCAGCGATAATTGCGCCGTCGGTGATCGCCACTTTGTGGTGAACCTCATAACGCTCCTTGAGGCCACGCAGAATGGCGATGGTGTCTTCCTCGCTCGGCTCTTCCACCAATACTTTCTGGAAACGTCGTTCCAGCGCCGCATCCTTTTCGATGAACTGGCGGTATTCGTTCAGGGTGGTGGCGCCAACGCAGTGCAGCTCGCCACGAGCCAGGGACGGCTTAAGCATATTGCCGGCGTCCATGGCGCCCTCGGCTTTGCCGGCGCCGACCATGGTGTGCAATTCGTCGATAAACAAGATGACCCGGCCTTCCTGCTTGGACAGCTCATTCAGCACCGCTTTCAGGCGCTCTTCAAACTCACCGCGAAACTTGGCGCCAGCAATCAACGCGCCCATATCCAACGACAGCAGGCGCTTGTCTTTCAAGCCATCGGGCACTTCGCCGTTGACGATGCGCTGAGCCAGGCCTTCGGCAATAGCGGTTTTACCCACGCCAGGCTCACCAATTAGCACCGGGTTGTTTTTTGTGCGGCGCTGCAAGACCTGAATGGTGCGACGGATTTCATCGTCACGGCCAATCACCGGATCAAGCTTGCCCTCTTCGGCGCGCTTGGTGAGGTCGACGGTGTACTTATCCAGAGCCTGGCGCGACTCTTCGACGTTGGGGTCATTTACTGCATCGCCGCCGCGCAGGTTATTCACGGCGTTTTC
>NZ_JBBNAH010000240.1:0-1773 GCF_037994325.1 Pseudomonas sp. | reverse complement strand
CGCTGCGCTGCGGGTTCCCTCATTCCATCGCCGCTCCAGGGGCACGGCACAACGGGCCTTCCATGGCCCGATGTGCCTCTCGCCGCGTCCCTGCGGCTCAACCCCTTCCGCAACGATTCCATTCGGCCTGCGATGAACGGGGCGGGTAGATCAGATCAAAAGCCCCTCTCCCCCGGCCCCACTCCCGCAAGCGGGCGAGGGGTGACGAAGACGCACGACCGCACTCGGTCAGCTCCCTCTCCCGCTTGCGGGAGAGGGTTGGGGTGAGGGGCTTTTGATGTTGATCTACCCGCCCCGTTCATCGCAGGCCAAGCGGAATCGTCGCGAAAGGCGCGAAACAAAACCCTCAGCACACGCAATTCACGGCCCCTCACCAGCATAAAAAAAGGGAGCCCTAAGGCCCCCTCGTTCCAACTCAACACACCATCACGCCTTGGCGCAGCTCTCCGGTGCCCAATCACCCATGTCCGGGTTATTGCACACGTCGTTAACCATCGCTTTTCCCTGAGTCGCCACTTTCTGGCTTTCAGTGCGCGAGGTCTGCGCTTTCTGCGCGGCTTTCTCGGTGGAGACCGCTTGAGTCGTTACCTTGGCACGCTGTGCTTTGGTGACGGTCACTTTTTTGCCGGCGTCGGCATCGGCGACTTTGGCTACGGTGTCACGCTGTACGCCGGTGGCGATCAGGTCTTTTTCGTAGGCCTGGGTGTAGGCGTCCAGGTCTTCGCCAGTACGGCCGTCAGCAGCTGCCAGCAGGGCGTTGGTTTCTTTCAGGCCGCTAACGATTTCGGCCAGGTGTGCACGGCCATCGGCTTCGGAGATTTTCTTGGCTTTGCGCGCGTCACGCAGCGAGGCAAATTCGCGCTGGTAGCAAGCTTGGGCCGCTTTGGCGTAACCCACGCTGCGGTCGATTTCGCCAGTGCTGCGGTCGATGTCGGTGGCGTAGGAGCCGATACGCTGGTTGTCGTCGGTGATCTGTTTTTGCTTCTCGACGTAGTAACCCGCTGCACCACCCACCAGGGCGCCGCCAGCGGCACCGATCAGGGCGTTGCGTGCGGCGTGGTCGTCACCCGACAAGCCACCGGCCAGGCCGCCAATCAGGCCACCGGCAATGGCGCCGGTTACGGCCGAGTTTTTCACCGCGTCTTCGGTGCCACGCAGGTGCGATACCGGCTCATAGCAGGCCGGGTAGTACTGCGCGGTGGTGCTGGCGGCGACTTTCGAGGTCGGGCCGGTGCTGGCACAACCGCTGATGAAGATGCAGCCGGCGGTGAGGAAGGACGCCGCGACGCGTGCCGAGGTGCGGAGCATGGTGTTGTTACTGTGCTTCATGGTCAGTTCCTGTCTCTGTTTTGTTTGTGCGCTGCGGCCGGTTCAGGCTGGCCGCAGTGGTTTCCTTAACGCTCGCCGTTAGCGAGCAACTGCTCCAGAATCGCCGCCGGATCGGCACGCTTTTCCTGGCGATACTTGCCTACGTGTGTGACAAACAGCGTCGCACGTTTGACCAGGCTCTTGCCGAGCACTGGTTTGCGATTGAGCTCTTCTTTTATCCGTTGCAACTGCGCCTGGATCACCGCATCGGTGTAGCGGGTGCCGGTGGCCAGGTTGTCGATGTAAATCTGCACCGCGCCGTCGAGGGCGCTGCGCCCGTTGGCCATCGCGGTGGCAAACAGCTTAGCCGAGGCTTCGTCCTTGTTCGCTTTGGCCTGGTCCTGGCTTTTCTTCAGGTTGGTCAGGCGAATGTTGTAGTTGTTGATGGTTTCCGCCACCAGGGCG
>NZ_JBBNAH010000239.1:0-3914 GCF_037994325.1 Pseudomonas sp. | reverse complement strand
TTTTTATAGTTTTTGCATGGCTATTTTTCGGAAACTTCCTGGTTTTATAAGTGTGGCGCGCCAGTGCGCCAGGCCGCTAAATAGCTAACTTTCAGCCCGGTTCGGGGTCTGCACTTAAGGTGTGTTGGGCCAATACTTGGCTGTGGCGCCCTTTACCTACACGCCTCGTCGCCCAGGCAGTTTTGCAGGCGCTATAGTGCTGTTCAGGCTTTCTTATTGCGGAGTGCCCCATGCTCGAAACCCAACCCTACGATTGCCCCTACTGCGGCGAACCCGCCGAGGCGCTTCTGGATTTGTCCGGCGGCGATCAGCAGTACATTGAGGATTGCCATGTGTGTTGCCGGCCGATTCTTTTCGATTTGCGCACCGATGGTGATGGCTGGGAGTTGGATGTTCGTGCGGAGAATGACTGATGCAGCGTATTTACGAGCCGCAAGATTTGCTCGAAGCCGAGTTGCTGTCGGGCATGTTGGCCAGTGAGGGCATTGAGGCGCATGTGACGGGCGGCCATTTGTTGGGCGCGGTGGGGGAGTTGCCGGTGAATGGCTTGTTGGGTTTGCTGGTGGCCAATCAGCAGGCTGAGCACGCACGCGGTTTGATCGCCGCGTACAATGCCGCGCAGCCGCTTCCCGGTGACGAGCCGGAAGAGTTTCAAGGCGTGCTGCTCTGCTAACCCTTTTCTGATGAGCCTTTCGCCTGATGTGTGGACGCTACGCCCTGTTCCGTTGGACGCCCGCTTTAGCGGCCACCCCTGGTTTCCCCGCCGAGCAACAGCCGGGCTGGAATATTGCGCCCAATAGCCAGGTGCTGATGCTGCGTCAGGTTGAAGGCCAGCGGCGTGCCGACTTGGCGCGCTGGGGCCTGACGCCGCCGTGGCTGACTGATCTGTCGAAAACCCCTGCCCATGCCCGTGCTGAAACCATTGCTGAGCAGCCGATGTTTCGCGATGCGTTGCGCCAGCGCCGTGCGCTGCTGCCGGCTAATGGTTTCTACGAGTGGCGCGGCAGCGTGCGCAAGCGCCCGTATTGGATCACCCGTGAAGAGTCGCCGCTGTATTTTGCGGCGGTGTGGGAGGCGTTTCCGGTTGAAGGCCACATCTACTTAAGCGTGGCGGTGGTGACACAACCAGCTGCGGGTTTGCGTCGGCCCTTGATTCTGGATGCGGCGGGCCAGGAGGTTTGGCTGGCCGACGATACGCCGCTGCCCGCGCTGCAAGAACTGCTCTGCCAGCCCAACCCGGTGTTGCGTGAGCGGGCGCTGGCGCATTTTGTTAACGACCCGAAACTTAATGCTCCGGAGTGCCTGACCCCGGCTTAAGGCTGCTCCGGGAACAGCTCAACGTTGGAGAACTGCGCCAGCAAGTGATCAAACACCAGCCGCACCCGGGGCGACACCGGGCCACGCTGCGGTCGGTAGATAAACAAATCCCAGGCTGGCGGCGCGATGGGCTCGAGCACGCTCAGCAATGCGCCACTGCGCAAATGCGGCACCGCCAGGTAACTGGGCACCTGGCCATAGGCGAGCCCAGCCAGCACGGCTTCCAACTCGGCCTCCGGGTCATCGCTGATAAATGCGGCATTGTCCGGCATCAGTTGTCTGTTATCGGCAAATGACCACGGCCACGGGCGGCCGCTGCGTCGGTCGATCAGTGCCGACAGCGGCCGTTGTTGTAACTCGTCGAGGGAGGTGGGCGCGCCGCCGTTGGCAACCAATTCGGGGCTGGCGACTACCCACAACGGCACCTTGGCCATTTGCCTGGCGATATAGCGGCGGTCGCGGATCATGCCGACGCGAATGCCGATATCAATCTGCGCGCTGACGGCGTCGGTCATTTCATCTTCCAGGCGCAGTTCCACCTGCAAGCCAGGATGTTCGCGCAGCAATGGCACCAACAGTTGCACCAGAAAACGTCGGCCAATGGCATGGGGCGCGGTCAGGCCCACGCGGCCGCTGATTTCATCGCTGGCGCTGCGGCGGTTGCGCTGGAACAGTTGGTCGACACTGTCCAAGGTTTGCCGCGCCTGCTCCACCAGGCTTTGGCCAAAGGCGGTGATTTGCACCTGGCGGGTGTTGCGGTGGAACAGGATTTCGCCGAACTGTTGCTCCAGTTCCTGAATGGCCCGGGTCACGCTTTGTGGGGAGATGCTCAGGCGTGTGGCGGCGTCGCGAAAGCTATTGGCATCGGCGGCGGCGCAGAGAATTTTCAGCAGTTCCATACGGTTAAGCATTGGCCAGAACCTCGAGTGGTTTGTTCCATTTTATGGAATAGCCAAATCCTATCTGTTCCATTTTCAGTTGCAAGCCCGTTGCCCATACTCGCCCTCAACCGGTGCCAACCTCCTGGCCCGCACATTTGAGGACATAACCATGAGCAACAACATTAACGGTAAAGTTGTAGTCATCACTGGCGCCAGCAGCGGCCTGGGCGAAGCCACTGCACGTCACTTGGCGGCACTAGGCGCATCGGTTGTATTGGGCGCGCGGCGCAAAGACCGGCTCGACAGCCTGGCCAGCGAAATCTCCGCAGCCGGCGGCAAGGCCGTGGCCTATGCCACCGATATCACCAAGCGCGAGGAAGTAGAGGCGCTGATTCAAGGTGCGGTGGATAGCTTTGGTCGCGTCGACGTGCTGATTAACAACGCCGGTTTGATGTCCATCGCGCCGATGAGCGAAACCAAGGTGGACGAGTGGGACCGCATGATCGACATCAATATCAAAGGCCTGCTCTACGGCGTTGCCGCAGCATTGCCGCGCTTCCAGGCGCAGAACAGCGGGCACTTTATCAACATCGCCTCGGTGGCCGGCCTCAAGGTGTTCAGCCCGGGCGGTACGGTTTATAGCGGCACCAAGTTTGCGGTACGGGCGATTAGCGATGGTCTGCGCCATGAAGTGGGCGGGGCGATTCGCACCACCGTGATTTCGCCGGGCGCGGTGGATAGCGAGTTAAAGCTCGGTAGCTCGCACCAGGCCAGCAGCGACGGTTTGCAGGAGTTCTACAAAATGGCCATTGCGGCCGATTCGGTAGCGCGGGCGATTGCCTACGCCATTGAACAGCCGGCGGATGTGGATATCAGCGAAGTGGTGCTGCGCCCGACCGTGCAAGACTTCTAAGCGCGCTGCGAGCCCACGCCATCGTCGTCCCCGCGTAAGCGGGGATCCAGGACTTTAGTCGCGACCGGGTAGTTGAGGTTGACGTAAGAATCTGGGTCCCCGCCTACGCGGGGACGACGGAGTTTTTTGTATCCATCACCGTCATTCCCGCGTAGGCGGGGATCGAGGATTTTAGTGGCGCCGGGGTAACTGCGGTCGGCGTAAGAATCTGGGTCCCCGTCTGCGCGGGGACGACGGAGTTTTTTGTATCGATCACCGTCATTCCCGCGCAGGCGGGAATCCAGAATGTCGTGGCGAACCAGGCGGTGCGTACAGCATCAATCCTTGCGGCGCTTGAGCTGATCGCGCAATTGCGTTGGCAAGTTGCGAATGGTCAACGTGCCTTGTTCTTCGTTGTAGTCGATGTTGGAGCCCAACAAATGCGCTTCAAAGCTGATCGACAAACCTTCGGCGCGGCCGGTAAAGCGGCGGAATTGGCTGAGGGTGCGTTTGTCGGCGGGGATCTCAGGCGACAGGCCGTAGTCTTTGTTGCGGATATGGTCGTAGAAGGCTTTCGGCCGTTCTTCGTCGAGCAGGCCGGAGAGTTCTTGCAGGGTCATCGGCTCGCCCATCTTGGCCTGGCTGGTGGCGTAGTCGACCAGCGTGTCGGTCTTGGCGCGGGCTTGCTCTTCGGGCAGGTCTTCGGCTTCGACGTAGTCGCTAAAGGCTTTAAGCAGGGTGCGGGTTTCGCTTGGCGAGTCGACGCCTTCTTGGCAGCCGATAAAGTCGCGGAAGTATTCCGAGACCTTCTTGCCGTTTTTACC
>NZ_JBBNAH010000238.1:0-8813 GCF_037994325.1 Pseudomonas sp. | reverse complement strand
GCAGGTGGTCGTAGTCACCGTTGAGGATGCCTTTGAAGCCAGCAATGGTGTCTTTCAGGGAAACGTATTTACCCGAAGCACCGGTGAAGACTTCAGCCACGAAGAACGGCTGCGACAAGAAGCGCTGGATCTTACGAGCACGGTTTACCAACTGCTTGTCGGCTTCCGACAGCTCGTCCATACCCAGGATCGCAATGATGTCCTTCAGTTCTTTGTAACGTTGCAGAACATACTGTACGCCGCGAGCGGTGTCGTAGTGGTCCTGGCCGATTACGTTCGGGTCCAGCTGGCGCGAAGTCGAGTCGAGTGGATCGACCGCTGGGTAGATACCCAGGGAAGCGATGTCACGGGACAGAACGACGGTGGCGTCCAAGTGGGCGAAAGTGGTCGCTGGCGACGGGTCAGTCAAGTCATCCGCCGGTACGTATACCGCCTGGATCGAGGTGATCGAACCGTTTTTGGTCGAAGTGATACGCTCTTGCAGAGTACCCATCTCTTCGGCCAGGGTCGGCTGGTAACCTACTGCGGAAGGCATACGGCCCAGCAGTGCGGATACTTCAGTACCGGCCAGGGTGTAACGATAGATGTTGTCGACGAACAGCAGAACGTCGTTACCTTCGTCACGGAACTTCTCGGCCATGGTCAGGCCGGTCAGTGCTACGCGCAGACGGTTGCCTGGTGGCTCGTTCATCTGACCGTAGACCAAGGCTACTTTGTCGAGAACGTTGGAGTCCTTCATCTCGTGGTAGAAGTCGTTACCCTCACGAGTACGCTCACCCACACCAGCAAACACGGAATAACCGCTGTGCTCGATGGCGATGTTTCGGATCAGTTCCATCATGTTTACGGTTTTACCAACACCGGCACCACCGAACAGACCAACCTTACCGCCTTTGGCAAACGGGCAAACCAGGTCGATAACCTTGATGCCGGTTTCCAGCAGATCGTTGCCGCCAGCTTGTTCCGCGAAGGAAGGTGCTGGGCGGTGAATGCCCCAACGCTCTTCTTCGCCGATCGGACCGGCTTCGTCGATTGGGTTGCCCAGTACGTCCATGATCCGGCCCAGGGTCGCTTTACCGACCGGTACGGAGATGGCTGCGCCAGTGTTGCTGACGTCCAGACCGCGCTTCAAGCCTTCGGTCGAGCCCATCGCAATGGTACGAACCACGCCGTCGCCCAGCTGCTGCTGAACTTCGAGGGTGGTTTCGGCGCCTTGAACTTTCAAGGCGTCGTAGATGCTCGGAACCTGATCACGTGGGAATTCCACGTCAATCACGGCGCCGATGATTTGTACGATACGTCCGCTACTCATAGCTGGATCCTCTGAATATTTGAACCGGTATCAAACCGCGGCAGCGCCGCCAACGATTTCCGAGATCTCTTGGGTGATCGCCGCCTGACGTGCCTTGTTGTAGATCAGCTGCAAATCGCTGATCAGATCACCGGCGTTGTCAGTCGCATTCTTCATCGCGATCATCCGGGCTGCTTGTTCAGCAGCATTGTTCTCGACCACCGCCTGGTACACCTGCGACTCCACGTAGCGCACCATCAGGCCGTCTAGCAGCTCTTTGGCGTCGGGTTCGTAGAGATAGTCCCAGTGATGCTTGAGATCTTGATCCGGATCGGCTTCCAGCGGAATCAACTGCTCCACTGTCGGCTTCTGCGTCATCGTGTTGACGAACTTGTTGGAAACCACGGACAGGCGATCAATACGGCCATCCAGGTAGGCATCCAGCATCACTTTGACGCTACCGATCAGATCATTGATCGACGGCTCTTCGCCCAAGTGGCTGATTGCAGCGACGACGTTACCGCCGAAGTTGCGGAAAAACGCCGCACCCTTGCTGCCTACTACGCAGATATCAATCTCTACGCCTTGTTCGCGGTTTACCGCCATGTCCTTGACCAGGGCCTTGAACAGGTTGGTATTCAAGCCACCGCACAGACCACGGTCACTGCTCACCACCACATAACCCACACGCTTAACTTCGCGGTCGATCATGAACGGGTGACGGTATTCCGGGTTAGCGTTGGCCAGATGACCAATCACCTGGCGGATACGCTCCGCGTAAGGACGGCTGGCAGCCATGCGCATTTGTGCTTTGCGCATCTTGCTGACAGCGACCTTTTCCATGGCGCTGGTGATCTTTTGCGTGCTTTTGATGCTCGCAATCTTGCTGCGAATCTCTTTTGCGCCTGCCATGCAACACCTATATAGGTACACCTATCGGCCAGCAGGATGGGGGCCTGGGCCCCCATCGCGGCTTACCAGGTTTGGGTGGCTTTGAACTTCTCGATACCAGCTTTCATGCCAGCGTCGATTTCGTCATTGAAGTCACCCTTCACGTTGATCTTGGCCATCAGATCGGCCAGATCGCGGTTGAAGTAAGCAATCAGAGCTTGTTCGAAGCTGCCGATTTTCGCGATCTCGACATCGACCAGGTAGCCACGTTCAGCGGCATACAGGGATAACGCCATATCGGCGGTGGACATCGGCGCATATTGCTTCTGCTTCATCAGCTCGGTTACGCGCTGACCATGCTCAAGCTGCTTACGGGTGGCTTCGTCCAGGTCAGAAGCGAACTGGGCGAAAGCCGCCAATTCACGGTACTGAGCCAGAGCGGTACGGATACCACCGGAGAGCTTCTTGATGATCTTGGTCTGAGCGGCACCACCAACACGCGATACCGAAACACCGGCGTTCACTGCCGGGCGAATGCCGGAGTTGAACATGGCCGATTCCAGGAAGATCTGACCGTCGGTGATGGAAATCACGTTGGTCGGAACGAACGCGGAAACGTCGCCAGCTTGAGTTTCAATGATCGGCAGAGCGGTCAAGGAACCGGTTTTGCCAGTCACAGCGCCGTTGGTGAACTTCTCAACGTACTCTTCGGAAACGCGGGATGCGCGCTCCAGCAGACGGCTGTGGAGATAGAACACGTCACCTGGGTAAGCTTCGCGACCTGGCGGACGGCGCAGCAGCAGGGAGATCTGGCGATACGCCACAGCCTGCTTGGACAGATCGTCATAAACGATCAGTGCGTCTTCACCGCGGTCACGGAAGTATTCGCCCATGGTGCAACCGGCGTACGGTGCAATGAATTGCAGCGCGGCGGATTCAGAGGCACTGGCAGCGACGATGATGGTGTTAGCCAACGCGCCGTTTTCTTCCAGCTTGCGAACCACGTTAGCGATGGTCGATTGCTTCTGACCGATAGCTACGTAGACGCAGTAAATGCCGCTGTTTTTCTGGTTGATGATGGCGTCGATGGCCAGAGCGGTTTTACCGATCTGACGGTCACCGATGATCAGCTCACGCTGACCACGACCAACCGGGATCATGGCGTCAACGGCCTTGTAGCCGGTCTGCACAGGCTGGTCGACCGACTTACGCCAGATCACGCCCGGTGCAACCTTCTCAACAGCGTCGCTAGCGACATTGTTCAGTGGGCCTTTACCGTCGACTGGGTTACCGAGGGCATCGACTACGCGACCCAGCAGTTCCGGACCAACCGGAACTTCGAGGATGCGGCCGGTGCACTTGGCACTCATGCCTTCAGCCAGCGATTGGTAGGCACCCAGAACCACGGCGCCGACAGAGTCGCGCTCCAGGTTCATGGCCATACCGTAGACGCCGCCCGGGAACTCGATCATTTCGCCGTACATAGCGTCGGCTAGACCGTGAATCCGTACGATACCGTCGGAAACGCTGACGATGGTGCCTTCGTTACGGGCTTGGGAAGCCACATCGAGTTTCTCGATGCGACCCTTGATGATTTCACTTATTTCGGAAGGATTGAGTTGCTGCATTGCTCTGCTGCCCCTTCAAACTCAAGATTTCAATGCTTCGGCTAGTTTCGCGATTTTGCCGCGAACTGAGCCATCGATAACCAGGTCGCCGGCGCGGATTACGACGCCACCAATAAGGCTGGCATCCTCCGCAGCGTGCAGGCGCACTTCCCGGCCGAGCCGTGCACTGAGAACCTTGGCGAGTTTGTCTTGCTGTTCGTCGTTCAATGCAAAAGCACTGGTTACATCCACATCGACCGATTTTTCTTGCTCGGCTTTTAACAGCTCGAACAGTTCGGCGATTTGCGGCAGCAGCGCGAGACGATTGTTCTCGGCTAGTACCTGGATGAAGTTCTGTACCTTGGCATCGAACTTGTCACCACACACTTCAATAAAAGCGGTGGCCTTGTCTGTACTCGTCAAACGCGGGGCCGTAAGTACGCGCTGTACGGTGGCGTCTTGCGACACCGCCGCAGCCAGGCCGAGCATGGCTGACCAATTGGCCAGTTGCTGGTGGGCCTGAGCGTACTCAAAAGCTGCCTTGGCGTAAGGTCGGGCCAACGTGGTCAGTTCTGCCATGATCGCGCCCTCGCTTAAATTTCGGCTGCCAGTTTGGAAACCAGCTCCGCATGCGCGTTTTGGTCGATGGTAGCGCCCAAGATCTTCTCAGCACCGCTGATCGCCAAGCCACCCAGTTGGGCACGCAGGGCGTCTTTGACGCTGTTCAGTTCCTGTTCGATCTCGGCCTGAGCCTGAGACTTCAGGCGCTCACCTTCCACACGGGCCTGATCGCGAGCTTCGTCGACGATCTGGGTAGCGCGCTTTTTGGCTTGCTCAATGATTTCAGCTGCTTGCGTTTTAGCTTCGCGAAGTTGCTGACCCACTTTCTCGTGGGCCAACTCCAAGTCGCGAGCTGCACGGCTAGCAGCGTCCAGACCATCAGCAATCTTCTTTTGACGCTCTTGCAAAGCCGCGATGACCGGAGGCCACACGAACTTCATGCAAAAGAGCACAAAGATGAAGAAGGCAACGGACTGGCCAATCAGGGTTGCATTAATGTTCACGCCAACACCTCGCTCGTTCGTTGTCCGTCAAACCATTAACTCGAGATCGAGTTATTGGCCGGCGAGTTGACCAACGAAGGGGTTCGCGAAGGTGAAGAACAGTGCGATACCAACGCCGATCATGGTCACGGCGTCGAGCAGACCAGCCACGATGAACATTTTAACTTGCAGCATTGGAACCATTTCCGGCTGACGCGCAGCGCCTTCCAGGAACTTGCCGCCCAGCAGGCCGAAACCAATGGCGGTACCCAGGGCACCCAGGCCAATCAGCAGTGCAACGGCGATCGCGGTCAGACCAACTACAGTTTCCATCTTTCCTCCCGACTTTTTATGTCGTATTGGTTTAAGGTTTTTAAGGTAAAGCGGTAAAGCAAACTTGCATTGCCCTTGCGGGCTGCGGCCCCAGGCAGAGGCCGCTCACTGCCAGCGCTTGCGCGCTATCAGTGGTTGTCTTCGTGCGCCATCGACAGATAAACGATGGTGAGCATCATGAAGATGAACGCTTGCAGGGTGATGATCAGGATGTGGAATACAGCCCACGCCCACTGCAGCACCACGCCCAAGCCGCTCAGCCACAGCAGACCACTGCCAAACATCACAGCGATCAGAATGAACACCAGCTCACCGGCGTACATGTTGCCGAACAACCGCAGTGCCAACGAAATAGGCTTGGCTACCAAGGTGACGAACTCCAGCAGGAAGTTGACCGGGATCAGAAGGATCTGAACCGCGATGTTCTTGCTGCCGAATGGGTGCAGGGTCAGCTCACCGATGAAACCACCGATGCCTTTAACTTTGATGCTGTAGAAAATGATCAGCGCGAACACCGACAGCGCCATGCCAAGGGTGGCATTCGGGTCAGTGGTGGAGACGGCGCGGAACGGGATGTGGTGATCGCCAGTGATTAGGATTGCCAGTTGCGGAATCCAGTCAACCGGTACCAGGTCGACGGCGTTCATCAGGAACACCCAGACAAAAATAGTCAGTGCCAGGGGCGCGATCAGCTTGTTGCGACCGTGGAAACTGTCTTTAACGCTGGTATCGACGAACTCGATCATGACTTCGACGAAGTTCTGCAGGCCGCCAGGTTGGCCGGAAGTGGCTTTTTTTGCCGCCATGCGGAACAACAGAATGAAGATCAGACCCAGGGCGATGGACCAGCCCAAGGTGTCTACGTGAAATGCCCAGAAGCCCATTTCTTTAGCTTCTTGTGCAGTGTGGGCAAAGCCCCAATCACCGTTTTGCAGTTTCCCGAAAGTCAGGTTTTGCAAGTGGTGCTGGATATAGCCCGAAGCGGTCTGTTCTGCCATGTGTGCCTCAAACGCCCTAAGGTCTCAAAAATCTTGTTCTAGTAAGCAGAGGCGCAAACCAATTGACCAACTGGGTCAGAAAGAACACGCCAAATACCGCCAGCGCATCCAGTGGTTTCACCCCTGCGAAGGTCAGTGCAAAGAGCACTGCCGTCAGAATCAGCTTGCCCGCTTCACCGGCATAAAAAGACCGGACTATCGCTTGGGCTGCCCTGGCGCCGGTAAACCGGAAAGCCTTGTGGGCGAAGTACATGTTCGGTAACCAGGCAATCAAACCGCCGAGCGCACCAGAGTAACCACTTACCGTACCGTGCCATTGCCACAAAACGACGGCTGCGATTAACAACACGACCAATTGGGTAAGCAACACGGGGAACACCGGCAAACGATGGAAGGGCAGGCGGTTGGGCGTGCGTACATCCATCTAGCTTTCTCCGGCTTTCGGCCTCTGGTGACAGTCGTCGTACAATCAACGACTTGGCATAGTTTGTGCCGACAAAATGCGCGCAGAGTATAGGGGCGGTTCCCCCCCTATTCAACTGCTGGGTAGTGATTTCCGATCACACGCTACATGACTGAATATGTCGGGAAAGGACTCATCGGATGTGAGCCAGAACCCCTTGTAGTTCATCCAGCGAGTTATAGCGGATTACCAACTGGCCTTTGCCCTTCTGCCCATGCTTGATTTGCACCGGCGAGCCCAGGCGCTCTGCGAGGCGCTGTTCGAGACGACTGATATCCGGGTCGACTTTCGCCACTTCGGCCGGCTTCTCTTTGGTGCTCAACCACTGGCGGACCAGTGCCTCAGTTTGGCGCACCGTCAGACCTCGTGCGACAACATGTCGCGCCCCTTCAATCTGCTGTTCGGCCGGTAAACCGAGCAATGCTCGGGCATGGCCCATTTCCAGATCGCCATGGGAAAGCAGGGTTTTGATTTCTTCTGGCAGAGAAATCAAACGCAGCAAGTTGGTAATGGTCACCCGCGATTTACCCACCGCTTCGGCCACTTGCTGTTGAGTCAGCTGGAACTCTTGCTGCAAACGTTGCAAGGCCACGGCTTCTTCAATCGGGTTGAGGTCTTCGCGCTGGATGTTTTCAATCAGTGCCATGGCGATGGCCGCCTCATCAGGCACTTCGCGAACCATGGCTGGGATTTTGTCGAGCCCGGCCAATTGGCTGGCGCGCCAGCGGCGTTCACCAGCGATGATTTCAAAACGTGCATTACCAATCGGGCGCACCACAATCGGCTGCATCACGCCCTGAGCGCGGATGGACTGGGCCAGCTCTTCCAGAGCGGTGCTGTCCATATCACGACGTGGCTGATACTTGCCGCGCTGAATCAGATCCAGCGGCACGTACTGCAGCTCACGGGTATCGGCTTGTGCGGCTTCTTCTTGCAAAGCGTTGACCGTAGTGCCGCCCAGCAGGGCGTCCAGTCCGCGTCCGAGACCTCGTTTTTTGATGGCCATTGGAATTCCTTATGCTTTTGCGGTTCGGGTGGCGTTGCGCTGACGCCGGGACAGTTCACCGGCCAATGCCAGGTAGGCGAGGGCACCACGGGATTGCTTGTCGTACGCCAACGCCGGCATACCGAAACTCGGTGCCTCGGCCAGGCGCACGTTACGCGGGATAACGGTGTCGTACAGCTGATCGCCAAAGTGCGCCTTGAGCTGGGCAGAGACATCATTGGTCAGGCTGATACGCGGGTCATACATCGTGCGCAGCAGGCCTTCGATTTTCAGGCTTGGGTTCAGCAGCTTGCCGATACGTTGGATGGAGTTGACCAAATCGGTCAGCCCTTCAAGTGCGTAGTACTCGCACTGCATCGGAATAATCACGCCATCGGCTGCTACCAGCGCGTTGACCGTTAACATCGACAGCGACGGCGGGCAGTCGATCAGGATGTAGTCATAGTTCTCGCGGATCGGCGCCAAGGCTTCGCGCAGGCGATTCTCTTTAGCCGGCATATCCAACAGCGCCACTTCGGCGGCAGTCAGGTCGCGGTTAGCGGGCAGCAGCTGATAACCGCCATGCTCAGAAAACTGCATGGCCTGGCCCAAATCGCACTCGCCAATCAGCACATCGTAAATCGAATGCTCCAAGGCCAACTTATCCACACCGCTGCCGGTGGTGGCGTTGCCCTGTGGATCGAGGTCGATAAGCAGCACACGACGCTTGGTCGCAACCAGTGAAGCCGCCAGGTTGATGCATGTGGTGGTTTTGGCCACACCACCTTTCTGGTTGGCGATGGCGAATACTTTAGCCATGGTCAGCGTCGGTCCCGATCATATGATGCGGCGCAGTATCAACAGATGCCGTTGACCTTGGCAACCGGGAACCTTGAGGACGTGCGTTGCAGCCAATTTAAAGTCGGCGGGCAGGGCCTGCAATTCGTCATCCGGGTGCACGCCTTTCATGGCCAACCAGCGGGTATCGACGTCGCCCAGGTGGCGAGTCCACTCGGAAAAATCCTGCAGCGAGCTGAAAGCACGGGAGCAGATTCCGGAAAACGGCTCGGCGGGGGTAAACCCTTCCACACGGCTGTGGATAACTTCCAGGTTACCCAGCTTAAGCTCCAGTTTTACCTGGGTGAGAAAGCGGGTCTTTTTACCGTTGGAGTCCAGCAAGGTGAACTGGCGTTCGGGAAACA
>NZ_JBBNAH010000237.1:0-3388 GCF_037994325.1 Pseudomonas sp. | reverse complement strand
CAGCACACCCTACAGAGCCCGTGCAGGCCTTCACCCAACGTTAAATAAACACGACCCGGAGGGTGTGCTGTGCGCACCATGGCGATCTCACGTCTATAAAAGCGGGCAATGTTGGCAATGCCCGATACCGTCTACGTGGTGGGCCAGGCAGCAGGTGCGGCGTTGGCGCTGTGGGTTGTAGCGGATGGCGGCGTATAGCGGGCTGGTGGGGTCGCGCAGGCGTTCAAAGCCGGCGCTTAGGTCGGCGTCGGTAAGCGCGCCGAGCGTTTGCAGGGTGCTTTCATAGTAGTCGCCCACACTGCCCCAGAGCACGGCCGCTGCCACGGGGCCATAGTCGGCCAGGGTTTGGATAACGGGCGGCAGGTGCCGGTCGAGTAGGTCGGCGAAGCATTTATTCACGGTGCCCGGCTCGCCCTCCCCGGTTAGCGCAATGGCCGCCGGCAAGCCGCGCGCGTCCAGCACTACGCGCAGGTTATCCAAGGGCAAGCGCCAACCGTGCACCAGGGTCGCCACTAGCACAGGCGGCAGAAGAGCCATCACGTAGTACTTGAAATACTGCGAGACCAACACCTCGCGCTGCGTGGCAAACAAGTCGTCGCCATAGATCGCCCGCAAGCGCAGTTGCAACCCGTCAGGTTGTAGAAACTCCCGCAGGCTTAACCCCGAAGCCTGCGCCAAGGTCGGCGCAAACTCGGCTAAGCGCCCGGCGAATAAACGCTCGCTGAGGTTCATTGTTTACGCGGCCAAACCAGGCTAAAGCAGGCGCCACCGAGGGCTTCACTGCGGCTGATCTGCGCCCGCCCGCCGTGCCAGTAAATAATCCGCCGCACAATGGAAAGCCCCAGGCCATGCCCGCCCGAGGCTCGGGTGCGGCTGTCGTCCAGGCGCAGAAATGGGGTAAACAGGCGCTCCCACTCGGCTTCGGGAATGCCCGGGCCGTCATCTTCCACATCCAGGCGGCAGCGTTTCAGCCCGACTTGGTAGCTCAAGCGCACCCGCGATTCGGCATGGCGCATGGCGTTGCTCACCAGGTTTTGCAGGGCGCGGTGCAAGTAGCGCCATTCGGCTTCCACCAGCGCGCCGCTGCCGTCGATAGCGTGAATGCTTGGGCCGCGTTCAACCCGTACGCCAGGGCGCAGCGGCGCCAGTTCGTCGATCACTTGGTCGAGCAAGGTGTCGAGATCAATCGGTTGAAAGTTCAGTGCCGGCGCGCCTTGTTCCAGGCGGGCGTAGGTGAGCATTTCGTCGACCAGCTTATCCAGGTCTTGGATATCGCCGTCCATGCCATCCATATACTTGCGCCGCGCGGTGTCGGTTTGCGCGTCGCCGATCATTTCCAGGCCAAAGCGCAGGCGCGCCACCGGCGTGCGCAGTTCGTGGGACACGGCGCGGACCATCTCGCGCTGAATGGTCAGCGAGCGTTGCAGGTGTTCGGCCATGGCGTTAAACGCCGCGGCCAAGCGCCCCACCGAATCGGCACCACCGGCCGGCACCCGCGATTCCAGTTTGCCCAAGGCAATGCGCGTGGCGGTTTCTTCCAGGCCAAGCAGGCGCTGTTCCAACTGCCGCACCAGCAGATAAACAATCAGGCCGATCAGGCTCAGGGCAATGGCGCCAATCAACACCAACAGCTGCGGCGGATAGGGGTTCATCTGGTACAGCGGGCCAATTTCCAACACCCACGGCGTGCCGGTGACGCCGGAAAACACATGGATGGAATCGCCCTCTTTGCCCAAGGCCATTACCGTGTCGCCCTCATCAATACGCCGGCGTTGGTCGGCGTCGAGTTCGGCTTGTTCGGGTTTGACCAGGCGCAGGTTAAAGCCGAATTCCTTGGCGGCCTTGAGGTTGGCCAGACGTTGCGGTTGTTCGGCAATCGGATAGCGAATCAGCTCGTCAATCAGCAGGTACACCGTGGCCCGGGCCAGTTGCTCGCTGATTTGCTGCACCTCGCCGACCAACACCAGCTGCCCCTGCTCGCCCATCAGGCCGTAGACCTTGGCCGCGTGCGGGCCGGTCTGCTCCACCAGCACCTGGCCGTCGAGCAAGCGGCTACGCGCGCGGCTGTCCAACGGCTGATCGGCCAGCGGCTCAAGCGCCAACGGAATACCGAGCAAACGCCCCCACACCACCACGGCGCGGCGGCGTTCTACCGGGCTCATGGCGGCGAGGTTGTCGGTCATCAAACTAAAGGTGCCGCGTGCCAGGCGCTCGCGGTATTGGTCGCTGCGCACCTCGTTCAGCAGGTGCAGGCTGAGCACGCCGAGCAACGCCACCAGCACAAAGGCCGCCAGCATGCCGCCATAGATGCGCAGAAAAATCGAGTTCATCCGTGGCCTCTATATATAGGAGCGTTTCAGTGGGCCAAGGCTTCGGCCGCTTCGGCGACAAACAGATAGCCCTTGCTGCGCACGGTTTTGATCAAGCGCGGGTGCATGGGGTCGTCACCGATTTTCGGGCGGATACGGGAAATACGCACATCAATGGAACGGTCGAGGCCGTCGTACTCAATGCCACGCAAGGCGGTGAAAATTTCTTCGCGGGACAAAATGCGCCCGGCATTGGACGCCAGCAACCAAAGCAAATCGAATTCGGCGCTGGTCAGCTCAATGCTCTGCTCACGCAGCCAGGCCTCGCGCATGGCGCTGTCGATCACCAGCACGCCGTATTGCAGCCGACGTTGATCCACCGGTACCGCCTCGCTTACGCCTTCACTGCGGCGCAGCAAGGCACGGATACGCGCCAACAACACGCGTGGACGCACGGGTTTGCACACGTAATCGTCGGCGCCCATTTCCAGGCCGAGCACTTGGTCCATATCGTCACTGCGGGCGGTGAGCATCAGGATCGGGCCGTGGTAGCTACCGCGTACCTTGCGGCAAATCGACAGGCCGTCTTCGCCGGGCAGCATCAGATCGAGCACCACCAGGTCGGGCTGATCACGCAGAATACGCGCCGCAGCTTTGCCGCCGTCCGACTCGATGGCCACCTTCAAGCCATTGCTTTCCAGGTACTCGCGCGTCAGTTCGGCCAGACGTTCATCGTCTTCCACAATCAGGATTTGCCAGGCTTCTTGCTCCACCACTGTCTCCTACTGCTTGGGCTGTGACCGGGGTAAGGGGCGGCATTGTATATCAAACCTCTGCTAGGGCCGGTTGACGGCGTTTGGCCCGGCCCTCACCCCCAGCCCCTCTCCCGCTAGCGGGCGAGGGGAGCAGACCGCACACGATTCAATTCCCTCTGCCCGCTTGCGGGAGAGGGTTAGGGAGAGGGTTTTAAGATGTGCGTCTGCCGCCGCCCTCACCCCCAGCCCCTCTCCCGCAAGCGGGAGAGGGGAGCAGACCGCACACCATTTCCCTCTGCCCGCTTGCGGGAGAGGGTTAGGGAG